>JAYUZC010000181.1:0-5911 GCA_043752045.1 Bacteroidota bacterium
TACGTACTGATTTATGAAAATATTTGCACATATTGTTTTTGCCGCTTTTGTTCTTTTTGGTGCGTCGTCCTTCGCGCAGAATAAGGATTCTATCCTCGTGGATAAGCTGATGGATTTTAAGGTCGAGAATATCGATGGCGAAGAGGTCAGCTTTAAGTCGTTCATCGGCAAAGGTCCGCTTCTTGTGAACTTCTGGGCACTTTGGTGCGAGCCATGCAAGCAGGAGATGAAGGCATTCAATAAACTCGTCGAGAAGTATCAGGATAAAGGCGTGGCGATGATCTCTATCAATACTGACAAAGTTCGTTCGCTTGCGAAAGTTCGTAGTTATATCAAGACGCAGGGATATACATTCCCGGTGCTTATTGACCCCGATGGCAGCATTGCAACAGAGAAGTTTGCAATGGAATCGCTTCCGTACTCACTTGTTATCACAAAGAATGGCACCGTATTCAAAAAGCATATCGGTTTCACAGCCGGTGATGAGGTAACGGTGGAGAAAGAGATTTTGGAAATGCTTCAATAGTCGTTAGTTCGTGGTCTTTAGTCGTCAGCAGGGGATAGATTCCTAGCTAACAACTAAAGACTACCGACTACGAGCTACCCCTCTTTCCTTCGTATCTTTGCATCGTTAACATCTCGTATCCCCTCGTGAAAAAACTTGTACTTGTTCTCTTAACGATCATTGCATTTATATCAACTGCCGACGGGCAGGTTCGCATTCTTGGCTCTAACTCATTGCGGCTTGGTTCAGGTGAGACAGACGACGGGACATCCGTCTATGCAAAGCGTTACCTTGAAGAAATTGCAAATGCCCGCATTTTCTATGAGGGCATCACCCTTGGCATCCGCTATGAGCTTTCTGACCCGAGCGAAGTAGGGCAGAACTTCACCGGTTTCCGCCGCAGATGGATACAATACCAAAAAGATGGACTTGAAGTGCAGGCAGGTAGCACCTTTGCACTTTATGGTCGCGGACTTATGGTCAATATGTTCGAGTCGCGTCCGCTCAATTATGATACGTGGATAGATGGTTTCTCCGGTTCGTATGAACTCAAAGCCACAAAGGAGGAAATTGATTTTCAACCAAGTTTGAAAGTAAGCGCAATAGGTGGTAATCTTACATTTGTGCCTGTTGTCGATACCAACGACCCAGATCAGAATATCAAGACGCAAGCAGTTAATAGTAACATTGGCTTCTTTAATAAAAAACTGAATATTGGTGTAGGTTTTGTGCAGGCATTTGTCAATGTTGATGGTACAAGTTTCGGCAATACTGTCACAACCTCACGCGAAGTGAATCAGCCGGAAATTAATCTATCGTTTATCACTGATAACTTTGAAGGATTTATCGGATTTACGGAAATGCGCTCGATCATTACGAAATTCCGAAGTAACCCACTAATCTATACAGCGAAAGGTCAGGGAGTCTATGGCTCACTTTCCTATACGCATGAAGATTTTGGCATCACGGGTGAGTATAAAGATTATCGTTATTTTGTCCATAAGATCGGTGCAGATTATGAAAGCTATTTAAGTAAACTTCCGATCTCAAGCCCACCGGAAGTGTATAAAGAATTTACGTACACAACGATAACGCGTTCGACACATGCAGTGAACTTCGATGATGAACTTGGTTTTCAGCTTGAGGCGAACATCACGGCTATTCCGGATATGAACATCACGCTTTATGGGGCTGGATCAAGCCGACATTTAAGTGCAAGCACTGACACTTCGATAGTTCATGAGAATGTATCAGGTATTCCGAATCTTTCTGATGATTCGTACTATCCATTCTGGGAATATTTTATAGAGATAGAGCATACGTTCGGTGACCTTGATTATCTCAAAGGATTTTTCCATCGCCGCTCGGATGTTATTGCCTATAACGGTGAACACGCTGACTCCAAACGCAGCTCGACGTTCGGCTTAAAATTCCAATACCAAACTACAAAGAGCCAAAGCTTGCTTACCTCAATAGAGATACAAGATATGTACGATTTCATACGCGCCAAAAACGATCATAAGCTGATGAACGTGCTTTTTATCGCACAGTACTCGTTTAATCCGCTTATCACTTTTGGCGGACAGTTTGATTTCACAACGTGGTACGAAAAGAACCGTCACATTTGGCCTCAGGCATTCGCAAGTGTACGCATCGGGTCGTCACATACGCTTCTGGTCAGTTATGGTGCCGAACGGGGCGGCTTGAACTGCACGGGTGGTGTCTGCCGTGTTGTCCCTGCATTTGAGGGTTTTAGAGTAGGATTGACGAGTCAGTTGTAAATTCTTGTCGGATTGGGACATCATCCCGTCGCAACAAACCCCATCGTTCTCGTGTTTATAGGTAGATTGATAAACCCCCTATAAGCATGGTACGAGTATTAGTTGTTCTGTCGCTCATTGTTCTTTCCGGCGTTTCGTATGCACAGATTATTGCAGAGAATTTCCGCAATACGGACTGTGCTAACTGCAAAGTCCCCGACGATCAGTACGAAGAGTTCATCGCCGCTAATCCAAGTTACAAGGTCATCCTTGTGAACTATCACAATAGCTTTCCTTCGCCGCAAGACCCGTTCTATCTTGCATCGAAGAACGATGTAAATCCGCGCAGCAATAATTTTTATGGCGTTATCTCTGATCCGTTCATGTATGTCGGCGGATATAGCGCAGGGAGCAAGGTAAGCGATTGGAAAACACTTACGCAAGAAGCGGCAGCAATAACAAACCCTTACACAGTAACCCTCGAAAAGTCAATAGCAGGAAATATCATCACGATCCATGCGACGGTCAATGGTTCGTCATCAATGCAGGTTCGCCCATTCGCGCTTATCCTTGAGTCGGATATTGTCTATAACAACCCGCTTAGTTATGGTAACCCACCAAGCGGGAAGTGGAATGATGTGATGCGCGCCATAGCACCGACTCCCAATGGCGACGAGCCAGTACTTATCTCGGGTACAAAACATTTTATCTATGAGTACGATGCAACTGGCAAGGGTTGGAATCTTAATAATATCCACCTCGTCTTTTTTTTACAACAAGTAACGAAGGTAAGCCCTGGGAATAATTACCCGATACTTGGTGTAGGTAAAACCGAATTTACAAAATCGGTGAGGAAGCCAAAAGAGTTCGAAGGGTATTCACTTGAGCATCGCGGAGTCAATCCCTTCACGGGCAAGAATTATGTGAAGATGAGCCTGAAACAACCGGTACAGGTAAAAATACTCATCTCTGATATTCTTGGCAACACTGTTGCGACGGCACTTGATGAGTTTATTCCATCGAGTGAGTATGGTACTGACCTCAATATGCAAGGGCTGAACGAAGGTGTGTATTTCGCAAGAATGTTTGTTGGCTCTCAGCAGGTTGATGTTGTAAAGATAGATAATCTTCTGCCTCTTTTGAGTAGATAGTCTTTAGTCGGTAGTAATGTGTGATGAGTAATGTGTACCCATCATACATTACTCATCACCCATAACTATCCCACACCATGAAACTCACCCAACTCATTACTGCTCTCGGCACAACGCTTCCGCTCCGCTCTGCGGGGTATGAGAAGGATGCTGTTGGTTTGCAGGTTGGGTTTACAAAAGATGTAGAGCTTACGAAAGCTCTCGTTGCATATGAGGTAACAGATGAAGTTGTTGCCGAAGCAATCGAAGTCGGTGCGAATCTCATTATTAGTTATCATCCGCTTATCTTCCCGAATGTTTCAAGCATCACAGATGCAACGCGGACAGGGGCACTCTTAACCAAATTAATCAAGAATGATATTGCGCTCTATGTCGTGCATACTGCATTTGATGCGAACCCTCAATTTGGCACAAGCCGCTTGATGGCTGATGCGCTTGGGCTTGCGAATATCAAACCGCTTGCACCGCTTTCAAACCTATTAGAAAAGATTGTTGTCTTTGCACCTGAAGCCGAAGCAAAGACAGTGCAAGAAGCGATGTGGCGTGCAGGAGCAGGACATATCAGTAATTATGATGAGTGTTCGTTTACTCTCGAAGGTGAAGGGACGTTCAGAGGTAATGCTTCATCAAATCCTACGATTGGTACCCCGCTTGTACGCGAATCACATCGTGAAGTACGTATTGAGATGATCGCCGAGAAATGGAAAACACCTCGAGTTATCTCTGCAATGCTAGAAGCTCACAGCTATGAAGAAGTAGCATACGATGTCTATTCTCTTACTAATGGTCATCCTCATTATGGAATGGGTTCGATAGGCGAGCTTTCAGTCCCGATGACAACCGATGGTTTTCTTAAAGACGTAAAGCGCATCTTTGGCACACCGACGCTTCGCTATAATGGAGTGGAAAAGAGTATTTCTAAGGTGGCAATGCTTGGGGGTTCGGGCATGGAGTATTTCTCTGCTGCTCGTTCTGCCGGAGCTGATTGCTTTATCACGGGTGATATTCATTACCATGACTTTTACCGCGGGGCACATGAGGGAATACTCTTAATTGATGCCGGACATGCTGAAACCGAGCGTTTTGTGGCAGATGGGCTCATGAAGGCAGTGAGAATGACACTCAAATCAATAGAATCAAGCGACGAAACTTTTGAAAATTTCGTTATCAACTCCCGACGAAAATCAACTATAGTACATTATTATTAAAAGGATATTTACGTGAACGAAGCGCTCTTACGATTATACGAATTACAGAAGATCGATACGCATCTCGATGAATTGGTATCGAGCCGAGGTGAGTTGCCGTACCGTGTCGCTGAAATGCGTGACGAACTTGCTGCCCGCGAAGCAGACCTTAACGATATGCATGCACGTATCGGAGAACTTGAGACCGAAGAGCGTAAACTTTCTTCGGACATTTCCGATTTTGAGGTAAAGCTTGAACGTTATAAATCACAGCAGTTCGATGTCAAGACGACACGTGAGTATGATGCGATCAGTTTCCAGATAGAAGATGCCTCACACCGCATCGGGCGCAATCAGGATACGGTTGCACGTATGATGGTGGAGCTCAATAATGTACGTGAAGATGCCACAAGCTTCGGCGGCGAACTTGAGCATGTACGCGTTGAATTTGCCGAGAACGAAAAAAATCTTAACGAACTCATCACAGAAACCGCCGAAGATGAGAAACGCCTGCAGGCAGACCGTGAACGAGTTATAGCAGAAGTACCGAGCAAGTATCTTTCGCTTTATGAAAAGATCCGCCCGGCAAAAGAAGGCATTGCTGTTGTTGCAGTCCGCAACGGTGCATGCGGGGGATGTTATCACGTTATCCCACGCCAGTTGGTGTTGGAGTTAAAAAAATCTGAAAAGAATACCGTCTGCGAGTCATGCGGACGTATCGTCGTCGGCGAAGCGATCGCTCTTGCAATTGACGGCGAACCGGTGCCAGTCGTTTATGAGACCGAAGAAGAAACGGCGGAATAATTTTTGCTCATCATCGGATGATCGCGTTCGGCTTCGGTCGGATGAGGAAAGTCCGAACTCCTTAGGGCAGCGTGCCTATCGAGATTAGTCAAGATAGGCCAGAGGAAAAAAACCGCAAGGGACATACCTCTGAGAGATAGTATCACAGAAACAATACCGCCCGCAAGGGTAAGGGTGAAAAGGCGGTGTAAGAGACCACCGGCGGCGCAGTAATGTACCGTTTGCGATAAACCTCACGCGGAGCAAGACCATGTATGATACCTTCGTGCTTCTGCCCGAAGCCATAGGTATCGGGTAGGTCGCATAGATCAATGATCATCTCCCTTCGCAAGAAGGACAGACAAAATTCGGCTTATAGATGATGAGCGATATTTTTTTAATTACGAATTATGAATTGGGAATTACGAATTCTCTTCTAACTCGTAATTCGTAATTATAAATTCATAATTGACACCTTGTCTCGTTTAGAAAAACTCCAAGAATTCCTCGTGTTCGAACCCGATG
>JAYUZC010000182.1:0-2216 GCA_043752045.1 Bacteroidota bacterium
GTTCATTCCACCATAGATACGACCATTAGCCCCGGAAAGCATTCTGATTTGCTTCGCAACTCCGGGTCCTTTTGGTGGCAAGCCGGAATCGGGAAGCTCGATCCATGTCGCACCGTTATCATCCGAGCGCGAAATGAACATCGTTTCGTTAAATGTGTAGAGCTTGCCTTCGTGGTATAAGATAGCCCCATTGCCGTTTAGTGCCTGCTCCTGCTTACGTCCGCCCTCAAGCCACTGTGACGATGCAGAACCTGTCAAAAAAAGTGTAAAAATAACCAATAATATCTTTTTCATACATCCCTGTAATAAGTGAATGTACAAAGATACGGAATGTTGGGAAAGAAAAAAATCCGATTTTTGGCGGATTCTTACTCGGGTGGTAATATTCAGAAATCCTGATAGCGAGTAAAGATGAGGAGCGACTCGATCTTACAAACATATTTGTGAGAATGTATCAAGCAAAACCTTGGGGAAGTAATCCCTTTCCCGCCTTGTTTACATGCGACTTATAATAGGACATGTATGGCAACGGAATTTAAGAATTATATTGATGGTAAGTGGATAGCTGCTTCGGGCGGCGCGACGTTCGAGAATCGTAACCCCGCGAATTGGGATGAACTCATCGGTACATTTCCGCTCTCGGGTGATGATGACGTCGAGCAAGCTGTAGCGGCGGCGGCAAAGGCATATGAGTCGTGGCGACTTATGCCTGCACCTGCGCGAGGCGACATCATGCGCCGTGCGGGGGACATCATGCAGCGTCGCAAGGATGAACTCGCTGCCATCATGACTCGCGAAATGGGCAAGACTATTGCTGAGACTCGCGGCGATGCGCAAGAGGGAATTGACACAGCGTTCTACTGCGCCACCGAAGGCAGACGCCTCTTCGGTATCAACACGCCAAGCGAACTTCCCAACAAGCTCAATCTTTCTTTCCGCGTGCCGATAGGTGTATGCGGACTTATTACTCCGTGGAATTTCCCGATGGCTATCCCGACGTGGAATCTCTTCCCAGGGCTTGTTGCAGGAAATACATTCGTCTTTAAACCCGCCGAAGATACACCGCACACTGCTGTGCTCTTGACAGAAATTCTCATCGAAGCGGGTCTGCCGCCGGGAGTATTGAATCTTGTTCATGGTAAGGGTGAGACTGGTGCGGCGATCACACGCCATCCAAAAGTGAAAGCGGTCAGCTTCACCGGCTCGACAAAGACTGGTGCAAAGGTCGCTGAGACATGCGGACATGATACCAAACATGTCTGCCTCGAGATGGGCGGAAAGAATGCGCAGATCGTCATGCCTGATGCTGATATGGAGTTAGCACTCAACGGAGTTCTCTGGGGCGCGTTCGGCACAACAGGACAGCGCTGCACAGCAACGTCGCGGCTCATCCTCCATGAAAGCATTCATGATGAGTTCGTTGCGAAGCTCAAAGAACGCGCATCAAAGCTAAAGGTAGGCGATGGGGCGAAGGACGGTACGGAAGTTGGTCCTATCGTCAATGAGAAACAGTTGAAAAACATCGAGCGTCTTGTCGCGGTCGGTAAATCCGAAGGCGCAAATTGTGTCATGGGTGGTGGACGACTCATCAATGACGAACATTCAAAGGGTTGGTTCTATCAACCGACGATCTTCACAGACGTGAAGTTTGATTCAACCATTGCACAAGAGGAGATATTCGGTCCGGTGTTATCGGTGATAAAGTGCAAATCGCTCGAAGATGCATTACGCATCACAAATAGCGTGAAGTACGGACTTTCATCAAGCATCTATACGCGAGATATAAACTCCGCAATGCTTGCTGCGCGCGACATCGAGGTCGGTATTATGTATATCAACGCACCAACGATCGGCGCCGAGGCGCACATGCCGTTTGGCGGCGTGAAAGCAACAGGCAACGGTCACCGCGAAGGCGGCTGGACTGTGTTCGATTTCTATACCGAATGGAAAGTAGTCTATATTGATTACTCCGGGCACTTACAAAGAGCGCAGATAGATAACTAATTTTTCACTCATCATCACAATACAATGCTAAAGAAAATACTTATCGCACTTGGTGTTCTTGTTGTACTTGCAGCAGGGCTTGTTTGGTTCGTCTTTGATAAAACTTCGGGCATGACCGATGCAGCTGATGCGTTCTTCGGGCATCTCAAAACAGGGAAGTACGCCGAAGCGCATGCAATGACTTCGAAACAGTTTAAGAACGCAACATCGGT
>JAYUZC010000183.1:0-5878 GCA_043752045.1 Bacteroidota bacterium
GGGATAAATAGGTTTTCACAGTTTGGTTAAAGCAGTTACAGCGGCTCGTCGTTCCCCGTGAGGATATGTTTCTGGTCAAATATGGCGTTTTGGTGAACTTCCACGGCTGAATTGGCGTTTTGAGCGTCCCAATAATAGAAGAGTAAACCTCGAAATTAGCTGAAAAGGATAGAGAAATGGATAATGTACTTCGTGCTTTAGTATCAAACCAATTCAAGACCGATAACCCGAACTTCCGTTCTGGTGATACGCTCAACGTATCAGTTCGCGTCGTTGAAGGTGAAAAAGAGCGTATTCAGCATTTTGAAGGTATCGTCATTGCCCGCAAAGGTGCAGGTATCAACGAGACATTTACCATCCGCAAGATCAGTAACGGCGTTGGTGTTGAGCGTATCTTCCCGATACATTCACCACGCATCGCAAAGATCGACCTCGTTAAAGAGGGTAAGGTTCGCCGCTCAAAGCTCGGTTACCTCCGCGGTCTCGGTTCAAAGGACGTACGTCGCAAGACCACCTAAATCATTTTAGGTTGATTTTCTTAGCCCCGTACATTCATCGTGTATCGGGGCTTTTCATTTCCGCTTGTCGTATTTTTGCAGAGTAATGCTCCGCTCACTCTACTTAAAGAATTACACGCTTGCCGATGAACTTACTGTTTCATTTGGCGCAGGTCTTTCTATTATCACGGGCGAAACAGGGGCAGGAAAATCCGTCATTATCGGAGCGCTGAATCTTCTTGTCGGTGAACGAGCTTCCCCTGACCTGATCCGAACAGGCGAGACCAAAGCCATCATCGAAGCGACCTTTGATATTTCAGAACTACCTGATGTAAAAAAATGGCTCGCGAAGAATCAATTTGATGAAGCAGAGCAACTCATCATCCGCCGCGAACTCTCGAAGCAATCTGCCGCACGAGCATTTATCAATGATTCACCGGCGACTCTTTCATCACTCAAAGAGATTGGCGACCTGCTTATTGACCTTCATGGACAGCATGAGCATCAATCACTCCTCCAACCCGAGAGGCACAGAAGCTTCCTCGATAATTATGCAGGAGTAGAAAAAGAGTTTTCGTCATACTCTTCGAAGTATGATGAATATATCAAACTTCAGAAGGAGATCGCTGAACTATCTCGTCAGAAAGATTCATGGTCGAAAGAGCGGGACTTCCTTGATTTTCAGCGTAATGAGATAGCAACTATTAATCCCAAAGAAGGTGAAGATGAGAAGATAGATGCCGAACTCAAAATACTTGAGAATGCTGAAGAGCTTGCATCGCTTGCTTCCGAGCTTCATACCAACCTTATTGAAGTTGAGGGTTCGATATACTCAAGATTGACGGATGCAAAAGCAACGCTTGAACAGCTTGCCAAGATAGACACTCGTTTTTCTGATTCACTCAAAGAAGTAACGACGATGATCTCCGTCGTGAAAGAGCTATCCAATGAGTCATCGAATTACAGCGAAAGTGTAGAGTTCAGCCCGGCACGTCTTAGTGAGCTTCGTAACCGAGGCATGTCTTTGACACGTATTAAAAAGAAGTATGGTCCGTCGCTTAGTGATGTGATAACTCTTTACAAAGACCTTGAATCAAAGCTTGGACCTGAAGGGAATATTAAAGAGGTTATTCAAGCTAAGAAAGATGAGCTAACTCAAGTTCGCAAGGAGCTGTCATCAGTTGCCATGAAGCTCTCACAAATGCGCAAGAAGTCAGCAGACAAGTTTGAAAAGGAGATACTCTTGACTCTCAAAGAGCTGGGCATGGAGCAGTCACAGTTCAAAGTATCTCTTGAACATTCGCAAGCAATTGATGAAGGTAAGCCATTTGTCGAGATAGAAAAGAATAAATTCGTTGCGTATTCTCATGGCATTGATAGCATCGAGTTTTTCATTTCAAATAATAAAGGCGAAGAGCCAAAGCCACTTGCACGAGTTGCATCGGGTGGAGAGATATCTCGCGTGATGCTTGCAATGAAGTCTGCTCTCTCGGCGGCGGATGCTATTCCAGTACTTGTCTTTGATGAAATTGATACAGGCATATCCGGACGCATTGCACAGAAGGTTGGGAAGGCAATGAAGGAGCTATCGAAAGAGCATCAGATACTTTGTATCACGCATTTAAGTCAGATCGCTGCATTTGCTGATACACATTACCTCGTAGAAAAAGCGACGACGAAGAATTCAACAACGACAACCATTCGTACACTTGGAGAGCAAGAGCATATCGAAGAAGTTGCGCGGCTTATTGCGGGCGAGACGGTAACGAAGGAATCACTGGTTGCAGCAAAGGCACTCAAAGCGGAGGCAAAAGAACTTGCCGCAGGATAATCACTATCTCGCTGCCTTAGATAAACTCTTCGCACTTGAGTTTACAGGGATGAAACTCGGGCTTGAGAACATCAGCGAACTCCTCGCTTCACTCGGTAATCCACAAGAAAAATATCCGACCATTCACGTTGCCGGCACGAACGGGAAGGGCAGCGTATCGTCTATGCTTGCCGCGGCTCTTCAAGCGAACGGTTACAAGACGGGACTTTATACGTCGCCACATCTGGTGAACTTCACAGAACGCATTGTGATTAATGGTGCAGAGATACCAAGAGAATATGTTGCAAACTTTCTTGAGTCGTATTGGTATAAGGTCGAAGAACTCAAAGCTACGTTCTTTGAAGTTGCAACGGCACTGATGTTTACGTACTATGCAGACATGAACGTAGATATTGCTGTCATCGAAACAGGTCTTGGGGGACGACTTGACGGGACTAACGTTCTGCGTAAACCACTTGCAACAGTTATTACATCAATAGGATTAGAACACACTCAAATACTTGGTGGCACTCTTGAGCTCATTGCAGGAGAGAAAGCGGGAATATTTAAATCTGACTCACCAGCTATCGTTAATGTTGATGAAGAAATCCACCATGTCTTTCATGCGAAAGCCAATGAATTAGGTACGAGAGTACAGTTCGTTGACAATAACTTACTGCTTCCATCATCGCTCGTTCGGTCTTTCCCACTTCAGGGCAAACATCAATCACAGAATATACGTACCGTTCTTACTACGCTTGACACTTTGACTCTACCATTAGACCAAGAACAATCATATTTCGGTATTAGTCATACAACAGAACTGACAAAACTCCGTGCTCGACTTGAAGAATATCCCTATGTATTCGCTAATGAAAAAGGCGTAAAGTTGATACTTGATGTTGCTCACAATGCACCAGCGTTTGAATATCTTCGAGATTACTTTGTCAGTACCGGTGTAAAACCAATTGTCGTAGCAGGATTTGCCAAAGACAAGGATATTGATGACATACTTTCTTTCATCAAAAGTTTTTCTGCATCTTTTGTTGCTGTTGCTGCTGATATGCATAGGGCGCTCTCGGCAGATGAATTACATAAAACGGCAATATCAAAAGGTGTAGATTCAGTTTTGGGAGGGAGTGTCAGTGATGGTATAGATTTAGCTGTTAGGAATGCTTCAAAAGGAGATGTTATTCTCCTCTGCGGTTCGCATTATGTTGTGGGTGAGTTCTTAGCGACTTAACCGTCCTTATGCCTGTTTAGCGTGTAACAAACTGGTCTTTGATGGGTTAATACCCATATATCTCTAAATCAACTGAGTTTCTTTGAAGCATATAGTATCGTTATCGTGTATCCTTGTGTATGTTGTTTTTATTGCTGTACCGGTTCAGGCACAGTGGGTAGATATGCGCTTTCCTGCGAGTGGAAGTGTTAGGGCACTGGCTTCTATAGATAGTGTACTCTTTGCATCCGCATCTGAAGAAATAGTCCTCGTTACCAATAAAAATGCTAATCAGTGGACGGAACCGACATCAAGTTTGACCGGCAAACTTGTCAATACATTTCTTGTACATGGCGACGATATTTTTGCAGGTACTGCTTCATCTGGATTATCTAGATCAACAGATAAGGGTACAACATGGAATGTCACAGGACTATCGGTTGGTGGTATATATGCAGTATCCAACTATGATTCTACTATCTATGTCTCATCAGTGAGCGGAGTGTATTGTTCTTATGATAACGGCTTGACATGGGCGAGGCTTAACTCATACAAAAGTGTTAAAGGTGTACTCTTGCATAATGATAGATTGTTTTGTGTTTCAGCAGAACAAGGACTCTACGTCTCCGATGACTCCGGTAAAATATGGAGATCTGCTCAAAATGGAATACCTTCCACAACATTATCTACAATTATCAAGCATGAGAATGACCTCTATATTGCTACGTACGGGAGCGGTGTATTTCGCTCATCTGATAACGGAGCTGAGTGGGTCTCGACAAATACAGGACTTTCAAATTACGACGTACTCGCATTTGAATCGATCAACGATCTCATCTTAGTCGGCACATACGGCGGCGGAGTATTTGCCTCAAATACAAAGGGCAAAGTATGGAGTCCCGTTAATTGGGGTGCGGGCGATTATCATAACTATGCCTTTGCACATGATGATACAACAGTGTTCATGGCAACAGGTAATAGCGGTGTATTCAGAAGACCATTGCTACAATTTATTAACTTACAATCAGTCCCTGTGCCTCGTCTCTCTGATGAGTTACAATTAGGATGTTATCCAAATCCATTTTCTTCCTCATCAAGAATAAGCTACACACTCGCCGAACCTGACATGGTATCGATCGAGGTGTATGATATACTTGGTCGAAAGGTAGTAGCGCTTGCCGGTGATATTCAAGGTGCAGGTCAGCATGCAGTAATGTTCGATGGCATTAACTTACCCGAAGGGATCTACTACGCGAAGCTCAAGACAAGCTCCGCGCAGTCACAGATCAAGATGATACTCTCTAAGTAATTAGATAAACTCCAAGACATCGTGGCGAGTAATGATGCCGACTACTCTACCGAATTCTTCTACTAAAACAGCGGGTGATTCTTTCAGTAAACCGAGTGCCTTTTTAGCATCGGAATTTTCTTCAAGAACAGGGAAGGATGCTTCCATTATTTCAACGATTGGTTTATCAAGCGTCTCGCGGGATTCAAGCGCCTTTGACATCAACCGTGATTCTCTAACAGAACCAACTGACTTACCTTCCGAATCAATTACTGGCAGTTGCGATATTCCTTGCTCATCCATGATGAAGATAGCATCACGAACTGAGTCATGCGGCGAGACAGATATAAGCTTAGACAGTCCTTTCTTTTTTAACTCAGAGATGAGTCCGACCGACATTTTTTCCGGTTCGAGTAGGCGTTTTTCCTTGAGCCACTCATCGGAGTGGTGCTTGGTAAGATAACGCTCGCCGGTATCACAAATAATAACAACGATCACACTATCAGCAGGGACTTTCTCCGCGACCCTCATCGATACGACAACATTCATACCGCTGGAACCGCCGGTAAAGATACCTTCTTCGCGTGTGAGACGACGTGCCATCATAAACGCATCTTTATCGCTGACATTGACGATCTCATCAACAAGTTTGAGATTGAGATTTCCGGGGATGCGCTCTTGTCCGACACCTTCAATGAGATAGGGAAGTGCTTCGACAAGACGGTTAGTCTCAAAATACGTTTTGATAGATGAGCCGCTTGGGTCAGCGGCTATGACTTTGATATTCGGATTCTTCTCTTTGAGATACTTTGCAGTTCCACTTATCGTGCCGCCTGTACCCAGTCCGCAAACAAAATGTGTTATCTTTCCTTCGGTGGCTTCCCATATTTCTGGTCCCGTACCGCGATAATGCGCGTCTGGGTTTGCAGGGTTATCATACTGATTGAGCATGATGGCATTCGGAATCTCCTGCGCCATACGCATTGCGGTATTGTAGTAATAATCAGGCGAGATGGGCTTTGCCGCGCTTGAGACAATAACTATTTCCGCGCCGAGTGCCT
>JAYUZC010000184.1:0-2207 GCA_043752045.1 Bacteroidota bacterium
CATCTGGGTAGCGGCGCGGCATAAAATCGCGGCTGCCGTATTGGTCACGATTGATATATTTAGTCATCTGTGCAAAGGTCTTCGGCGCGTTCTGGTTCATCGGCGGATCTTGGTTCGCGCGGACGATTATCATCGTATACGTCGTATATCCCAAGAAGAGCAGCATTGCACCCCATAAGCTCAAATTGAGTATTGCCTTCTTTTGTTTATGCGAATACCAGATACCTGCAACGCACCCTGCGATAACTGCAACAGAAAGGATGGGCATTGTTGCCCACCACTCGACAAGCTTGGAGAGTACCACTTTATATGCGACAAGAAACGCAACCACTGACGCAGCTGCCATCACAAGCCATGACGATACTGTTACGACATTTCTGCGACGATAATAGATAAGCATGAAGCTCGGAAAGATCGTAAGCAGCGCAAGCTGATGAACACCCATTGAAAGACCAATGACATACGCCGCAAGCAGCATATATTTTTCATTGTGTTCTTCTTCGGCATGGTCATACCATACGAGCATTATCCATGGCACGAGCGCAATAAAGAGTGAGCCGAAAGCATATACTTCCGATTCAAGCGCGTTAAACCAAAAACTATCAGTGAACGTGAATGCAAGTGCTCCGATAAATGCGCCGCCGTAAGTCGTGAGCATATCTGCTGATGACTTCGGCTCGCCGCGCCAGAGTTTTGCCAAACGAACGACCGTGAGATACAGTATCATTATCGTCCCGGCAGAAGAAAGAACGGAGAAGAGATTATACCGAGCGACGGGGTCGTCAAATGTTGGGAGCATCATCGCGAAACGCCCAACGAGTGTCCAGAGCGGTGCGCCGGGCGGATGAGGCACCTGCATTGCCCAAGCCGCGGCGGCGAACTCTCCGCAATCCCAGAACGGGACGGTCGGCTGCATGGTCATGAGATAGACAATAAATGCGATCAAAAAGCTTGCCCCGGCGAAGGCGTAGTGAATTTGTTTATAGTTCATACTTCAAAAATACCACAGAAAAAGGGAGAACTCGCTATTTTGGAATCATAGAGACTTACCCGTCGGTTCCACTGATTCATTTTAGGATTCAGATACCAATCACTGAATAACCCATGAGCCATATAATTAGAAAGATACTCTCGTCAGATATTGACGAGTTCTACCGACTTCGGTTGGAAGGACTAGAACAATTCTCTCGTGCGTTTTGGGAAACACAGGATGAACTGACCACGAAGGGGATTGAATTCCAAAAAGAAAGATTGCAAGCTACAGAAGATTCAAAGGACGCATTTATTATCGGCGCATTTGAAGAAGAGAAGTTGGTTGGTATTTGTGGTTGCCGACGCGAGAATGGTGCAAAAGGGTATCATCGTGCCACGATATGGGGTATGTATGTTGATGGTTCAAAGCAAGGGAGCGGGATAGGTGGAGTAGTTCTTGATGCAGCTATAGAAGAAGCAAAAAAACTTGATGGACTTGAATCTCTTTTTCTCATGGTAGCAGCAAACAATCTACTTGCACTCGGTTTGTATCACTCTCGCGGATTCAGAGCTTATGGAATAGAACCAATGTCACTTAAAGATAACGGTGAATTTGTTATAGAGTTTATGATGATCAAAAAGCTCTGATGGGACAATCTTTTATAGATAAGATACTCGCTCCGTTCGATAGGTTTTTTCGGATAGAAGCAGCATCAAGTTTCTTGCTCATTGCGTGCACTATCATCGCGTTCATCGCAGCCAATAGCGGCTTTGCGGGTGGATATAGCCATTTCTGGCATGAAGAAAGAGCACTCTCTTTCTCCCTTGCTCATTTCATCAACGATGGTCTGATGGCTGTCTTCTTTTTTGTCGTTGGGCTTGAGATAAAGCGTGAATTGCTTACTGGAGAACTCTCATCTTTGAAAAAAGCATCGCTACCAATCTTCGGTGCAATTGGCGGTATGCTTGTACCGGCATTGATCTTCTTTGCACTCAACAAAGATACCCCAGCAGCAGGTGGATGGGGAATACCAATGGCAACAGACATTGCCTTTGCTGTCGGTATCGTTGCACTGCTTGGTAAACGAGTCCATCCGGCTTTGAAAGTGTTTCTTTTGGCTCTTGCTATCGTTGATGATCTTGGTGCTATTCTTGTCATCGCGTTTTTTTACACTGCAACGATAAATTGGACAATGCTCTTAATAGCATTTGGGCTTATTGGTCTGCTCATCGTG
>JAYUZC010000185.1:0-2204 GCA_043752045.1 Bacteroidota bacterium
ATAGAAAAGGCGGACATTGCTGCCCGCCTTTTAATTTACTAATTACTCATAGATTATCTCACGATTTCCATCTGCTTAACGAGAGTACCATTTGGTGTCGCAAGCTTATAGAAATATGTACCTATTGGTAATGCCGAGCCGTTGAACTGAAGCTCGTGCGTCCCTGCACCGAGAACACCATTATGAAGAGTTGCTACTTCATTTCCGTTAATATCGCTAATGACAAGCGAAATGTTCGCCGAAGATGGAATCTCGAAAGAGATCGTAGTCTTACTGGAGAACGGGTTGGGGTAGTTCTGGTTAAGTGCAAGCGGAATGCCGTTTGATGGTGTCACATCCAGCACTGCATCTGTGATTGTCAGTGTATTTGCACCTGAATCATATGCATTTTGGTATTGCTTCAACGGCGAACCGGCTGGTCCTTGTTTGACTATACCGTTAACATCGAACTTTGAGCCATGGCAGCCACATGAAATGCGCTGTGAAGTTGCATCGTACGGATCAACCTGACAACCTTGATGGGTGCACACGGAAGAAACTACGGAAAATGTAGAAGCATCAACTCGGGTAATAACCATCTTCCTTGAAGCATTCGGTGCTGCAGGAGTATAGATCAGAGAGCCGTTTACGTTCTTGAGCTTTGCATACTTTGTTTCTGCGAGGTCGAGCACTACCGAACCCATCGGTTCCGCGCCTCCGCCGGCAAATGCATCGGTCGCTTTCAAGAGCGAAGGAGCAATCGCTGCTGCCATTGTTACCCCGAGCGCTTTCTCAAGGAAATTTCTTCTGTTCATCGTATCATTTGCCATAAAATGTAGGTCGTAAAGGTTAAGTTAAAAATCTGTTTTTGGTATATCTACCCAAGATGATAGACACGCCGGATATATGAAATGTTACTTCGTAACGATTATTTTGTTTGCCGATGCACCTATCAGTACGAAGTAGATTCCATCCGGCAAGCCCGAAACATCAAATGCCGTCTCGCCTCCAAAAAGCTTTTTGGTATCCACAACTCGTCCGAGCGCATCAATAAGTTCTACCTCAAAATCAGCCCCTTGAATAACACGAACCGATAGCATTTGTTTCGCAGGATTTGGGTAGCAGGAGATGCTGCTTATTTGTTCAGTTGCGGAAACCGAGAGCTTTTTTGGAGTAGGTATCTTTACGACCGAAGATGTTCTTCCCCCAAAATTAACGGTATTCTGAGCCGAAAGGGTATCGCTTGCTACATATAGCTCCGTGCCAGAGTTTGGGTTTAGATTAAATCTAGGGTAGTTCGAAGAAGTAATATCAATTCGCAAACGATGTCCTTCGGAAAATGTCATTGCCAGATTACGCAATTCTATCGTGATAGGGTATGTAGTGCCGGGCGTTGCGAGTTTTTGAGTTTCGAATCCATCACGGAATCGTAGCCGTTTCATTGCATCGGTAATAATAACAGAACGTCCATCAGGATAAACGTGGGTAAGACGAATGCCGAAATCAGTATCCGTGCGATCAGACTGGACAAAAAGAAGCACTTGCACCTTGCCTCGAATCGTTATTGGTTCAGTAAGCACGTCAGTAGAAAATGTCAATACATCATTTCGTTTTTCTATTGTTTGACTGATGTCTTGTGGTCCGTGCAAAAGATATGAACTGAAAGTTGAGCTTCCTATTGAAGGAGAAAAATCTCGTGGGTTATATGTGTAGTCCAGCCATGTGCGAGAGTCAGGTCTTCCTTGCCCAAGCATATTCGGATGAGCAAGATAAAGACTTAATGTATCGCCGTTTGCTGTTGCTTCCTGCCATGTTGCTTGCTCACTTGTCCATGTATGATTGCCGAGGTCAAAGTACCTCGTCACGGGTTCATTCGGATAGCCATTATTAACATCACGTAAATAATGGTCAAAGAATTTCAGTGCCGCATTGATCGGCACACCGGCTGATTCGGGATACTCAAGAACACCTTGTTGTGATTTACCGATTTCTGTATGCAGCCACGGACCAATAATGAACTTGTGTTTATCACGAACGCTTGGGAAGCTTCGCTCCCGCAGGTCTTTGAAGGCACGAATGATACCATCGGGAAAATGGTCGTACCAACCTGTTATCATCAGGAGCGGGATAGCGATAGAATCAGGATAATCAGTGATAGCTTCAGTGTATTTCCATGCGGCATCGTAAGTAGGGTGAGCAAGCGCAAGGGCAGTACCACCGAATCC
>JAYUZC010000186.1:0-2196 GCA_043752045.1 Bacteroidota bacterium
CTATTGGGGACATCAGTTGATGACCCGTTTTGAATCAACACTCAGCCCTATCTATCTCGATAGCGTTCAGTTCGTAGTTGTAGGAAGAAATGTACCGAATCGCTTCATGATGTTAGTCTATCAAGATAGCTTAACAGATGCAGGTTTCCCATCTCCGAATCTTGGACGTGCGCAAGTTGGGCAGCCATTCTATATTACTAAGGATTCGCTAAATGCAGACCCCGAAGCACTCTCTGTCGTTGTATTGAACACAAAACATCGTAAGCTGGCGCTTAGCCCGTCATTTCCGAACTCGTTCTTCCTTGCTCTCAATGCCCTTACAACACCGGGTTCAAATGCATTCTTCGGAATGCCAAATGATAATGATTTTGGTGTACTATGTGACCGTGTGATCGATGACCGTGAATTTGATGCTACTCTTGACCATTTCTGGCAATCACGTACACGTTTTGATGGTACTTATGCTTCTTGGAATCCGGTCTCTGGTCGTTATGGATTCGATACAGATCAAAATGGAGAGCTCGATGAAATACTCTTCCCTAATATGTACATGATCGCATATCTATCTGACGGTACTACTGGTGTTGACGACATCAAGCTCGAAGGCAACGGTCTTGCGCAGAACTTCCCGAATCCGTTCAACCCTTCAACGGTCATTAAGTACTCTGTAGCCAATGCAGGTAATGCAACGCTCAAGGTATATAATGCGCTTGGTTCTGAAGTTGCATCACTCGTTAATGGTTTTGTTGCACAGGGCGAGCATAGCGTTAACTTTGACGCTTCAGGTCTGCCAACCGGCACGTACTATTACACGCTGAAGTCAGGTGATTTTACCAAGACCAAGCACATGGTACTTTCGAAGTAAGATTCAAGATCAAACTTCAAAGCGTAAAGCTTAAAAAAAGGCAGTCATTTTGGCTGCCTTTTTTGTTTTTGGCTTGGAAGTCCTTTTCCTTTTAGGGAGAGGTAAGTACATAAATGTAACCCCAATTTAATGAACTCATTCTTCCCCTTTGCCGGGACACGATATAATACGGAATTGGTTGCTCTGCGGAAAGTTGTGGCGCCGCCTTATGATGTTATCTCTTCGGACTATCGCGACGCGCTCTACGAGCTTGACGCGCATAACGTTGTACGACTGGAGTTCAGCCGCGACGCGGACCCGTACGCATCTGCAAAAAAAGATTTTGACCAGTGGAAGCGCGACGGCATTCTTATGCGCGACTCCGAACCGGCGTTCTATGTGTATTACCAGACCTTCACTACTCCATCGGGCGAGCAGGTGACGCGGCGCGGTGTGCTTGGTCGGCTGAAGGTTACGCCGTACGCCGAAGGAAATGTCCTGCCGCATGAACAGACACTGCCGAAAGCGCGCGAAGACCGATTCAAATTGCTCGAAGCCGCGCATACGAACTTCAGCCCTATCTTCGGACTTATTGACGACGAGGCGTTCATCTTCGATCATACGATTGATGCCGCCGCCGCAACCGCTCCGCTTGCCGATGTTGATGAACTGCTTCCCAATGGCGAGCACGTTCGTCATACGATGTGGCGGCTTGCTGACGCTGCACTCGTCGCACGACTTGAAAAACTTATCGGCGCGAAAAAGATAGTCATCGCCGACGGGCATCACCGCTACGAAACCTCCGTCGCATTTGCTGCCGCGCATCCGGAGATCTCCGGCGCAGACAACATCATGATCTATCTTGCGAATCTTCGCGGGGAAGGGACGGTCATCCTCCCGACGCATCGCATTCTGCATGGCGCAACGGATTTTAATCAGTATGATTTTCTCGCAAAGCTCCGCACAAAGTTTACGATAGAACTCAAAGATACACGCGACGAAGCGCTCACGTCGTTAGATGAGGCAGATGTTGTGACGGTTATTGAATTGCCCGAAGAGCCGAAGTATGTCGTCGTACGCGGCGCGATGCAAGTGGGAAGCGCACTCGAAACATTAAACGTGTACCGCTTGCATCATGAGATACTCAAGCCAATAGCGGGCTTAACGCAGGAGCAGATAAATGCAAAGACGAATCTTTTGTATCCGCATTCGGTGGGGGAAGCTGATGAGATGATGTCGGCAGCCGAGTACCAAGCATGCTTCTACCTAAAACCCGTCGCACCGGAAGAAATGCAAGCCGTAACCGAAGAAGGCAACTACATGCCCCAAAAATCAACGTACTTCTACCCCAA
>JAYUZC010000187.1:0-5842 GCA_043752045.1 Bacteroidota bacterium
AAGATGGCGCGTTTCATTGGTATTTAAGACATAAAAATCGGCAAGTCTGTTTCCGGATTTTGATAGGTGCCTACCCAAAATGCCAAAATTGAGCGAGAAAGGGCGATAATTGAATTGTCCAAAGATTATCTTGTTGATTTCTATTGGGTTACGGTCTTTTTTGGGCAGGCATCTTGCAGAAGGTAGGTTTGATTTCGTATATTTGCATGGGGAAGTTCGGACATTTCCCTTTTCCGATAGGTTTTAGATTGCTTCGTCGGGCTAAAGCCACTCCTCGCAATGACACCCACTAACCCTACGTCCATACAACCACACCTCCATACGACCGGATTTCAAATGTGTAAATTTATAGCACCATACTCTAAACCAATATTCATGCACAAATACAGGCATCAGATCCTTCGGCTGTCGCCTCAGGATTGCCCCGCAACCCGATCATTGTGGGAAGGAGTGGGTTCATATCAATACAATTAGAATGTTGTTTTATATATAGGTTACAGGGGAAGTGACTAAATTTCTATAACCATACTTGTGCTACGGAATATACTATCCTTAAACCGTGTTTTACGTATCTATGAAAAAACTACTCGTTCTATCGGCTCTGTTTATCGGGGCGACACTTATCGGCTGCGGCGGTAAGGAAACTGCTGAACTTAAACCACAGGCAACAGTTGCCACTGCTACCATCGAGCTTCCGACAGCAAAATGTGGGATGTGCAAGAAGACTCTTAAGTCGGCAATGGTTGACGGCGGTGGCGCATCAGATGTGAAGTTCGGTGGCGAATCGCCTGCTATCGTTGCTACCGTCTCTTTTGACCCATCCAAGACAAGCGAAAAAGCTATCACGGAAGCTATCGGCAAAGCAGGATATAATACAAAAGGTGTTGTCCGCGATTCCGCTGCCTAAGAGAATCTGCATTCTTGTTGTAAATGAGAATTGACATCATCTCTGCCGTCCCGCCGATCTTAGAAAGTCCGCTCGGCGAAAGCATCATCAAGCGAGCACAGGAACGCGGTCTCGTCGAGATCGTCGTTCATAATCTCCGCGATTATGGTCTTGGTAATTATAAGCAGATTGATGATGTGCCCTTCGGTGGCGGAGCGGGGATGGTTATCCGAGTGGAGCCGGTCTTTACGGTGATGCGAAAGCTACTCGGCGAGCGAACCTATGACGAGGTAATCTTCATGACTCCTGACGGCGAGGTATTTAATCAGGACACAGCAAATCAGCTTTCCCTTAAAGGCAACCTCCTCATCTTATGCGGAAGATATAAAGGCATTGATGAGCGGATACGTCAGGCGTTTATCACAAAGGAAATTTCTATCGGTGATTATGTTTTGACAGGCGGCGAACTTCCTGCGCTGTGTGTCATTGATGCTATCGTACGGCTCCTGCCCGGCGCAATCGGAGACAGCGAAAGCGCACTACTTGATTCATTTCAGGCAGGTATACTCGACGGCCCGCTTTATACAAAGCCAGCTGACTTCGAGGGCATGAAAGTACCGGAAATACTACAATCAGGCGACCATCAAAAGATAGCCGCATGGCGCCACGATGAAGCCCTCAAGAGAACACAAGAACGCCGCCCGGACCTGCTCGGCGACTAATTTTATCCTTTACCGTTCTTACTGAAAGAACCGATCAAGTTCTTGACAATTGAAACACCTTTCACAAGACCACCGACGATACCAATGGTCGTATTACGAACAGCAGAAAGCGGAGCATCTATTGTTGCGACTACACTATCTTTGATACGTTCAACATCCTCGATCGCGCCATGCGCTACATCAAGAGCATCGTCAAGTGTACGGTACACATCATCCATACGGGAATGAAGTCCTTCTGTGATTGATGCAATACGGGTGGTAACTTCTGCGATATTATCGATGACCGGCATGAAATGTGTTTTCATTTCTTTTACATCGGCCGATATGCTATCAATGTCTTGCTTTGCTTCTTGCAAAAGATGCTGTGACTCTAGCATGAGCGAATCTAGATGACCAAGAGTACGCATTGCTCGTAGCATAAGCAGCGTAAATGCAATGAGGGCGATTCCGCCAAGAATATAAAGAGCGATGTCCATAGGATTATTCTCCGAAATTATTGTGATATTTTAGAACGAACGTCTGAAATAAGGCGATCAGCTTCGTTGATCAGATCTTCGGCACGTTCTGCAGCTTCCTGCACAAGTTTATCGCCACGTTCTTTGCCCTCATTTAACAACTCTTCTGCATTATCGCGGACATCGCCAATCACATTGCGTAGTCGTGAAGTAGCGTCACCGACAGTTTCGGCAATATCGGCACGAAGTTCGCTGCCCTTTTTTGGTGCAAACAACAATGCCAGTGCTGCGCCAACTGCGCCGCCAACAGCAGCACCCAAAATAAATGTTTGTATGGAATTACTTTCTTGTCTCATAAGTGGATATTATTAAAATGTTATTCATACTCTACTATAACAGGGAGAGATGCAAAAAGTATGCCGAGAAAATTGGGAAGTAGGTCTGATTGGGTAGTAAGTAAATGATTAAGACCTACGAAGTGTTCCATTTTCTTTGGCTTCATATACCCTACAGGCACGTTTATAGTCGCAATAGGTACAGGCAGATGTGCCATCCTCCCTAACAAGAGGGAATTCGCCGCGAGTCATGCCATCAATATAGTCATTTGCATAACGGATGGTCGTCTCAATGATAGCTTCAAGTTCCTCCGGTGACTCGGCTATGCCCTTCTTCTTACTCTTTGATATTTCTACATACGTTTTAGCTGCATAGTCCCTAATCAACAGTGCAGGTTCTTTCCCGACTTCCTTTCCTGTCAACTTATGATAAAATGCTCCGACTCCCTCAAGTTCACTTCCGATATGCAAACGAAGGATATCTTCGGCGATGCGAAGATAGAGCGGAAGTTGCAAACTTAACCCGTTCTCAATTTCTTTCTTCGATGCACCTTTTGATGTTTTATAATCGGTGACAGTATAGAATGTATTCTCGCTATCAATATCTATCCTGTCTATCTTGCCGCGAATCTTGAACGAACGTCCCGGCTCGTCGCCGTTCTGTTCTGTTACAACTTGATTATCAAACCCTTGCTCAAAGAGAATGGGTGAGGTTGTTATCGCATCGTTTCTTTTCTCTGCTTCCAAGAATTTATCGAGCACACCTTTTCTTCCTTCGGGCGGATTGTAGAGAGTATCCAGATCAACACACCAGAACGGATGCCGCGCACCGGGCTTGGAAAGCAAGTCGTTAAGTTTCTCTCCGCTATATGGGTCATAGCTTTTGAACTCATCGAAAGAAAGCGAGCGGAAGTTCTTCCCTTCTTCGCCGATAGATGTAAGCATCTTTTGAAGTTGTCGGTGCAAGAGTACACCTCTCTCGCTTGACTCCATCCCCTCTTCAATCTCAACTTTCGGTGCTTCGCCGAGATCCATCAGATAATGCGAGAAGAACTGGAACGGGCATCGGGCATAGCTTTCAAGCTGACTGACAGAATATGTCCGCTCCCTCATGGTTCTAAACCGCTCTGCAAGTTCAGGCGGCAACGTATCGGGATCTATGTAGCCATTAAAATCACTTATAGCACCAACGGTTCGTTTTCGAGATGTTGCATCGGCTCCGGCAAGAATATATTGCAGCCAATCTTTATCGCGTTTTGCGATTTCAGCATTCTCAGGAATAACCATCTGGGGATTAATTGCAGTAGCCCTAGCGAATTCACGTGAAGAGAGTATGAAATCCGCATTGCTATCTTCCTCAACTTTCTTGAATGATACAATCCGTTCGAGAGCATCAACAAATACCGAAGGTAACTTCTCAGACTTTCCGCCACCGCCTGCACTTTGCCATGAAAGATAGAGCTTCCCTTTCGCACGAGTAAGAAGCTGATAGAATGCGAAGCGCTCACTTGTCAGATGTTCATCATCGGATAGCTGATACTCACCGGGCGTTGTTACTGACGGCGAGTGGATTGCTGGAAGCGCATCATCATTCAAGCCGATAAGAAATAAGTGATCGAAATCATACCCTGCTGTTTGGTCGAATGATGTCACCATCACACCGCTCCCCGGTTCGGCACGAGCTGCGAAGCGTTTCTTGAGTGCTGCAGTACGGATTCGCTCCCCATAATACTCTGTTCGATGCTCTGTACTTGCAATACCAAGTGCACGAATCAGGGACTCGACTTCTTGAAGCGTCTCCATCAAGGCAGCATAACTGCGGGTATCAAGTTCAAGAGCATTCACGGCGATAAGACCATCGGGTGAGTGAAGCAATCTCTCTTTCAGAGAAAAATCTTTAAGCACATCTTTTATGAGCGCAAAGAAATCAGCTGGCTTTAGCTCCTGACGAAACTTCGCAATGACATCCTCAACAAGTATAATATCTTTAATTCCACGCTCAAGACGGACTATTGACCTTGCCTGCGAACGTTCATCAAATTCATCGTCAAAATCTTGCAGAGCTTTGAGCCGTTCAAGATGTCCTGTCATTTCCTCGCTCCACTTATCGGAGCCGCTTGTCAGGCGAAACTCTCTGATAACTTCGATAAGATTTTGCGAATCTATCGAGTCTTCGGAGCTGTGACGAATATCAAAATACGGCGAATGCAACAGACGCAACACTTCACTCACACGCAGCTTAAACTCTGCAAGACGGAAGAGTGAATCAAGCGCGACAAAGATAGGCGCAGTAGCCAGCGTTCTTCGTTCAGTCGAGTTTACAGGGACGCCATACTCTTCAAAAACTTGGCCTGCTAGAGATGCAAGCCCATCCTGCTTATACATTGCGACACAAATCTTCTCAGGCGATGACACTCTGCCAAGAAGAAGTAATTTTATCTTTGTGGCGGCTCGCTCAAGTTCTTTGCGACTTGTTGCAGATGTAGATGCTTCGATAAATGACGAACCATCAAAAGTTACTGTGCTTTTTTTACCGACACGCGAGAAGAGATTCTTCCGCAGCGTTTCAGTGAAAGGATGTCCGGCATTCTTTTGGGCAGATATGACAAGCTGAAGACCTTCGCTCTGTTGCTTTTCAATGAAGCTCTGCTGTATTGCAAAAAGATCAGGATTGGATGAATGTTTATCAATAGCAAAATATAACGACGACGAGGTGCCGCATCCATTGACGATACATCGTGCAGGGTCAGCCATTCGGATGAAGACCTCAACGAAGATATCCTTCACTTCGGGGAAAGCACGCTTGACAAGTGCAGTAAAATCAGTCGGTGGCTCCATTCCTTCGGTGAGTCCGAACTGCTCGGTCAAACGAAGGTACTGTCCGTACTCATCGGTTAAGCTATTTCGAAGTTTATCTTCATATCGATTGTAGATGGAATAGAGGTCACGAGTTCGGCGCAAATCGGTTGATTCAAGCGCACCTTCAATGCTCTTTTCCTTACGAGCAATATCGTCGGCGAGCATCTTCGTTGTGATGCCTCTTTCTTTGAGCGTTGCTATTGCCGCTACGAGTTCTTCAAATGTACCTTGTGGTATTGGTAATGCCCTGCCTTCGCGCTCCTGATAATATTGCAGCGTACCTTCTTTAAAAAGCTCTCTGATTGTAAGTTCGACAAGGACGGCAGATTCGCCACTTGATAAAACTCTCTTGAACGGCTGAAGTTTTGCGTGAAGTTTGCCGACGAACTCCTGCATAGAGTATATATGAGGTACGGCAACTGTTCGGGGTGATGCGATCTCGACAACTCTCGATATTTCCTGCCTTGCCCATGCACCTGTCGGAAGGATATAGATAAAGCTGGATGTATCTCCGCCCGTAACGCGCCGAGCTATCTCCTCTCGAAACGAGTCAAATGCTAAAGGTGGCTTGGCGTTCGTAAGAAA
>JAYUZC010000188.1:0-2193 GCA_043752045.1 Bacteroidota bacterium
CACCGGCAGAAACGCATGTCCAGAAGTATCATGCCGCAAGCGGCGCATTCGATAAAGTAACAGGTAAAGCAATTACCAAACCGCTTGAGAAACCAACACCGCCTGATTACACAAAAGTATTTGGTCAAGCTGTTGTAGAGCTTGCGAAAGCTAACGATAAAGTTGTAGGTATTACCGCCGCTATGCCTGATGGTACAGGGCTAAATCAGCTCCAACAAGTAATGCCTGAGCGTTTCTTTGATGTCGGTATTGCCGAGCAACACGGAGTTACTTTTGCGGCAGGATTAGCACTGCAAGGATATACTCCTATCGTTGCGATCTATTCAACATTTTTACAGCGTGCGTTCGATCAGATTATTCACGACGTCGCGATACAAAATTTGAACGTTGTCTTTGCTCTTGATAGGGGTGGACTTGTCGGTGCTGATGGTCATACTCATCATGGTATGTTCGACCTCTCCTATCTGCGTCTTATCCCTAGCATGACCATCATGGTGCCTAAGGACGAGCAGGAGCTTCGTGATATGCTCTATACTGCAACCGAGTATAAGAATGGTCCGATTGCATTACGCTACCCGCGTGGCGCTGGCATAGGTGTACCCCTTGCGGCATCAGGATTTACAAAGCTGCCAATAGGGCAGGGAGAGTTCATGCGCGACGGCAAAGATGGCGTTATCGTCGGAGTTGGTCCGCTTCTTTATGATGCTATCAAAGTTGCAGAAGACTTAAAGCATGAAGGACTTGATATTGCAGTGGTAAATGCTCGTTTTGTTAAGCCACTTGATAGGGATCTACTCGAAGGTCTTGCACACCGATTCTCACATATCATCACACTTGAAGAAAATGTCATAACCGGCGGCTTTGGCTCTGCCGTTGCAGAGCTTTACGCATTAAAAGGCCTTTCTCCAAAGCTCAAGATGCTCGGGTTTGGTGACCATTTTATAGAGCATGGATCACCGGCAGAGCTCATGCGCGATGAAGGTCTCTACAAAGATGGTATCCTCGCTTCGGTGCGGGAGTTTATGACCGTGTCAGCGCATAATACACCACATATATCCACGACAGAATCCCATGGATGATAGCCCAAAGGATAGACTGATTCACTGACCACGAAATAGCGATCGCAAGAGCGGAGCCGAAACCGATGCCGTTCTTGATGGTCTTATTGATGATGACGTTCTTTTCCATACCATTTATTCTTTAATTTTGAGTGACAAAAATACTACATTTTTAATGACGTTCTTTTTGTTGCTGTAACTCGTTGATTTATATGCAGTTCAAAAAAATGAAGAAAAATTTTTCATAGTTTGTAACTTTGCGCTTCTTAATCGTTTTAAATATAACGAGATACACATTCCGAAGCGCCCCTTTCCTCCTCCTAACGCATTCACCCATTTTTTACAGGAATCTAAAACCTTTGGGTTCTTGCCGTGTTATTATTAACGGAGTTTATCCCTTTGGATTGTGTTTATATTCTTCTTTTTTGCTACGCCGATTCTTCGATAACCAACATTCATTTATGAGAAAGCAGATTTTAGTACTTATTGCATTAGTCTCTTTTACAGGTGCTTCCTTTGCACAACGCACCGAACCGCAGGAAACAAAAAGCGAGTTTGGTCGCCGTGCCGCAAAGATACCACAGTCCGACAAGGATACAGGGATAGTCTATAATGAAGCCAAGATGAAGCGTGCTGCAGCACAGTATTTTTATGATATCCGTACAAGCGGCGAGATAAAAGATCTTGCCCTTATCGAAAAGATTGGATATGAGCAATTTAAAAAAGTACAGGGCGCTGTAGCACTCAAACAGCAGTCAATTCCCGTCTGGGAACAGGTCGGTGGGGACCAAGACGGACATAATTCCGGCAGAAGCCGCTCAATGGCATTCAAGGGCACAAATACTCTCTATGTAGCGTATGCACAAGGTGGTATCTGGAAGACAGATAACATCAACGACCAGCAGCCGACATGGGTATGTCTTACCGATAAACTTGAGAGCATCGCATTCGGGGCAATTATTGCTGACCCTCGTAATGGTGATGTGGTATATGCTGGTACCGGAGAAGCGGAGGGAGATAACTTTCAAGAGCCGCCGGGAGCCGGACTTCTGAAAACTATTGATGGAGGATTGAACTGGTTTAAGATCTTAGGTACTGATACCCTCGGCGTTCGGTGTTCAGAAATGGCGATCAA
>JAYUZC010000189.1:0-2186 GCA_043752045.1 Bacteroidota bacterium
CGCGTGTAACTGCTAATTCTGGCGGCTTTTTACAGCCGATTGCTGAAGCATGGAAGTTTCAAGGTATTTCTGGGAATAAAACACTGCCTCTCCTGCCTGGTCAATTCGTTATTATTTGTGCAAGCGCAAAAAATGTGAGCGGCGGACTTGATCTCTCGAATGCTGACTACGAAACCTATACAGGAGTACCAATACTTGATTCGGATAATCCTTCTTCAAAAAATCTTCGCAAGGTTCCGGCAGGAGAATTCACGTTAGATATTAACATTTCGCAGACACTTGATGCTATCATTCTCACCGATGGTAAAGATACCGTGTTGACTGATGGGATTCAAGAACTTGGAGTTATTGATGGGGTGCAGTACTCGACAACGCAAGCAATAATACTCCCTACATCTATTGATGGGGGTTTCACAGGCGGTGCAGGTCTTAAACTTGGCAAGACAATGGAGCGTACACAAAAGGGAGTAACGACGCATAACTCCGGTGTTGATTTCTCTATCTATCCAAAAGCAACTCCAGGGTATCAAACAGGTTCTGAACCAGGTGTACTTCCAAAAGGGACAGATATTTTTCCACTTTCGCTTGGCAAGTATGTAATGTACAATGCATACGAAACTGACTCTAATGGTACCATAGATACATCAACACTTACAACTGCCTCGACTACGGTCTGGCGCGTGAATCAATCAGAAGGTGGTTTTAGCAATGTCTCATGGTTGAAAGACACATCGAACATGTCACTATTTTATGCAGGTGATGAGGCGAACCTTCGTTACCGGGCAGATGAAAATCAAGATATTGACGTCCTTGCCGATCAGGAATTTATAGGTACGTTTGTTTCACCATTTTTTGCTGCCTTTGTCCAATCGCCAAATACGTTCGTTGACTATTTCAAGCTTTCAGCCGGTTTCAAAAAATCGTATAACGTACTCAATCTATCACAAGATATTGACTTTCAAGGTGTATCGGCGACTGTCAACGTAACAACAACAGGGAGTTTTGAAGGCATTGATTCAGTCACTGTTCCTGCCGGAAAATTTGATTCAGCGTATAAGTTTATTGTAAAGGGTGATGTTGAAGTAACAGCATTCGGTATTCCACTTTCAAGCTTTAGCGCTGCCAAGACAATGTGGCTTGTCAAAGGTATTGGTATTATCAAGAGTAATACACCTACCGTCGTTGCCGGTGGCTTGCCGATTGCAGGCAGCGAACGTCAAATGACAGCGTATGGTACTCGTGCTATCAACTCGGTCACTGATGAGTACGCGTTACCGACATTTTTCTCTCTTTCCCCGAACCCTGCTTCATCCTACTTTGAGATACATCACTCAATAGCACCCGGATCTTTCGGTCAGAATATGAAGGTAGAACTCTTTAATGTGCTTGGAAGTAGTGTACGTACCGTCTATGATGGTGCGCCAATACAAAGTGTTAGAGTTGATCGCCAAGGGCTTTCATCCGGTGTGTATTTCATCAGCGTCATCACCGACAAATGGTCCGAGCTGCATCGTGTTGTCATTCAATAACTCTTGATGATAGATACACATTGTCATTTACAGACATCACAGTTCGATAGTGATAGGGAAGCGGTTATTGCAGAAGCAAAAGCCGCCGGGGTTATGTCGTTCGTTGTTCCGGCAATAGATAAAGAGAGTTTTGAGGCAACGCTTGCAATAGCAAACTCACATCCAAATATTCACTGTGCACTTGGCATTCATCCACATTCAGCTTCCGAGTGGTCAGAGACGATAGGTCAAAAGATAATGACCGAGATCAAAGCGAATCCAAAGGTAGTAGCTGTTGGTGAGATCGGATTAGATTATTTCTATGACTTTGCTCCGCGTGATGTGCAGATACAGGCATTCCGCGAGCAAATAGCACTTGCGCAATCCCTGCAAAAACCCGTTATTATCCATACCCGCGACTGTATCCCCGAAACCCTTGATATTGTCGAGGAGTGTTACAAAGGCATCCCGCGAACGTATATTTTTGGACAGTTTCATTGTTTCTCAGGTACTTCGGACGAAATGAAAAAAGCGGTTGAACTCGGTTTTTATGTGAGCTATACGGGCAATATTACGTTTAAGAACTCGGTGCTTACCGAAACCGTCCGCGAGACACCGATAGGGGCAATGATGCTTGAAACGGATTCACCGTATTTGGCACCTGTGCCATATCGGGGC
>JAYUZC010000190.1:0-5818 GCA_043752045.1 Bacteroidota bacterium
GTGAATTTTCGGTAATTGGTGAGGATGCCCTTGCATATCTGCAATTCTTGACCGTCAACGACGTTTCTACCCTCACTCCAGGTAAAGCACAATACAGTGCTCTCCCGAAACCTGACGGTACGATCATAGACGACCTGCTTGTTTATATGCTTGGTGAGAATGACTACATGATCGTTGTCAATGGAGCAACGAGCGAAAAGGACTGGACGCATTTTGCAGAACATGCAAAGAATTTCAATGTCACGATTCGCAATGATTCAGATGCAATGTCTCTTCTCGCGGTTCAAGGCGAGAAGTCGATATCAACATTGCAAAAATTGACTGATATTGATCTTGCTTCCATTGAGTACTATCATTTCGTACAAGGCAAACTTGCAGGAGTTGATATGACTATCTCACGCACGGGTTATACCGGTGAGACAGGGATAGAGATATATTTTCCGTCCGATAAAGATACCGCTTATAAAGTATGGGATGCAGTCTTTGAAGCGGGCAAAGAGTTTGGCATAGAGCCGATAGGTCTCGGGGCGCGTGATACGCTTCGTCTTGAGATGGGGTACTGTCTTTATGGTAATGATATAGACGAAACAACTACGCCGCTCGAAGCAGGTCTGGGCTGGGTAACAAAACTTAACAAGGCTACTCCGTGTATAGCCACCGAAGCTCTCAAGGCACAGAAAGAAGCCGGACTTACTCGCAAACTTGTTGGGTTTGTTATTGAGGAGCGCGGTGCTATTGCTCGTCATGGACACCCGATAATTGATGATGCTGGTGAACGAATAGGAGTTGTTACAAGCGGTAATATTTCGCCAACCACTGGAAAAGCTATTGCGCTTGGGTATGTGCCGCTCGCACTTTCAAAAGAAGGTATGAATGTTACCATTGAAGTTCGCCCCGGTAAGCGAGCTATCGGCACCATAAAGAAATTGCCATTTGTTACGCCACAGGTAAAGTGAGTTTAGAATTAAAGAACGTTTCAATGCGCTTCGGCGGCTTGACAGCCGTTGGTGATCTTACATGCATGATCGGGGCAAAAGACCTCGTCGGACTCATCGGTCCGAACGGTGCAGGCAAGACGACGGTCTTTAATGTGATAACAGGAGTGTATTCACCCACTGAAGGGGATGTCAACTTTCAAGGGAAAAGCATTAAGGGATTAAAATCGTGTGACATTACAGCACATGGTATTTCTCGCACCTTTCAGAATATCCGACTTTTCAAAGGACTTTCGGTTTTCGATAACATCCGCGTTTCCTTTGCACCCAAAGCCACCCATAAAGCGCTCGGCTCATTTCTTCGCGCAGGAAGTTTTTATGCAGCAGAGAAAGAGATAGAGCACAAGATAATGTCCCTGCTTGAGTTCTTTCGCCTCTCACATTTGCGAGAAGAACAGGCAACGAGTTTGCCGTATGGCGATCAGCGCCGTTTGGAGATAATCCGCGCTCTTGCAACTGACCCAAAACTTTTGTTACTCGATGAACCCGCAGCAGGTATGAATCCAACAGAGAAGCAAGACCTGATGCGGCTCATCCGTACACTGCGCGATCAGTTCAACATTGCAATTCTTCTTATCGAACATGATATGTCTCTTGTCATGGGTGTATGCGAACGCATTATGGTACTTGATTACGGAATAAAGATAGCAGAAGGGACACCAGAAGAGATTCGTCACAATCCCCGTGTCATAGAAGCATATTTAGGCGTGGAGGAGAAGAAATAGTATGCTCACTGTTAAAGACCTTCATGTTTCCTACGGGCAGATAAAAGCGATCACAGGTATCTCAATAGAAGTACCATCGAAATCTATCGTAACGCTCATTGGCGCGAACGGAGCGGGAAAGACAACACTGCTTAGGACAATATCTGGGCTTATCAAAGCGAAGTCCGGATCAATAATCTTTGAAGGAAAAGAGCTTTGTGCATTACCACCACACCAGATCGTTAAGCTCGGTGTTGCCCAATCACCTGAAGGCAGAATGATATTCGGTAATCTCACTGTCAAGGAGAATCTTATGATGGGGGCGTATCTTCGTAATGATACTGCCGAAATTGAAAAAGACCTTGACTATGTCTTTGCTATATTTCCACGCTTGAAAGAACGCTTCGCACAAGCAGGCGGAACACTCTCCGGAGGTGAACAGCAGATGCTTGCAATAGGCAGATCGCTAATGTCACGTCCGCGCATACTTCTCCTTGACGAACCATCGCTCGGTATCGCACCAATACTTGTCCGCACTATCTTCGAAAAGATCGTGGAGATAAATACAACACTCGGAGTAACTATGCTTCTTGTAGAGCAAAATGCAAATCTCGCTCTTGCTATTGCTCACAAAGGGTATGTATTAGAGACAGGGAAGATCGTCTTAGAAGGACTCGCCAAAGACCTCGCCGAGAATGAAGAAGTCAAGAAAGCATACTTGGGTGGGCATTAAATCTTTATGCGTCCTTCGCACGCAAAAACTTAAACTCCAACACAGAGAATATCGCAATGATAAAGAATAGCACATATGCTATTGCGCTTGCATAGCCCATACCGTCGGCTTTCTCAAACGCATTCTCATAGACTGAATAAACGAGTGTGCTCGTTCTGCCGAGCGGCCCACCTTTTGTCATTACATAGACTTCCGTAAAGACCTGAAAGCTTTTTATAGTATTCAAGACTACTGCAAATAGAAGTGTCGGCTTGATAAGGGGGAGAGTAATATTAGTAAACTTTTTCCATAACGATGTACCTTCCAAGTCAGCGACTTCATAATAATCCTTCGGCACGTTCTGCATTGCGGCGAGGAAGAGAACTGTGTAGTATCCTATCGAAATCCAAATATCCATTGCCATAATCGAAGCAAGGGCATAACTTGGCTCAAGCAGAAAACCTTTTTCCGGTGACGGAATACCTACCATCTTTAAGAGAGTATGAATATAACCATCGGCAGAATAGAGATTCGTGAAAATAAGCGAGATAACGACGAGTGAAGTAACTGTCGGCAGAAATAGTGCAGAGCGATAGAGACTCTGAAAGCGTTTAACCCGCTCAAGCAGCACTGCAAAGAGTAGTGCAAAACCCATCGTGAACGGTATAGTCCCGACAACGAAGATAAGCGTGTTGATAAGCGACCGAAGAAAGACATCATCAGTAAGTAGCTTCTCGTAGTTCTTCAACCCTATCCAGATTGTCTCTGATGTTAGAGTTTTATACTTTGTGAATGAGAGGTAAAGCGAATATAGAAGCGGATATGCCCAGAAGACAAGGAATGTGATAATCCAAGGCGAGAGAAGCAGATACGGCAGGTATTTTTTGCGTCCTATCACAATGCAAATATAGCAGGTGCGAAGTCACGAAGCGCCAAATAGAGCGAACAAAGTGGTAGACCGACGACATTATAGTAGTCGCCTTCGATGCGCGAAACAAAGACAGCACCGTGATCTTCCTGAATTCCATACGAACCCGCTTTGTCCATCGGCGAGCCTGACGCTACATAGTCGGCTATATCTTTATCGGAGAGCACGCGGAAAGTAACCGATGTCTTCTCTACGAATGAATGCTCTTTACCTGATGTACTATCAATGAGCGCAACGCCAGTATAGACTATGTGGGTATTGCCTGATAGTTTACGGAGCATCGCTTTTGCATCATCGGAATCGTTAGGTTTACCAAGTATTGCATTCTCAAGAACAACGGTCGTATCAGCACCAATAATAATGCCTTGTTCGTTCTCCGGTAATTTAGGAAGAAGTGCTCTTGCTTTATCAAGGGCAAGCTGCTCGACATATTCGGCTGGTGGAAGGTTGCCGTCATGAGTCTCGTCAACATGGGTAGGGGAGATGATCACGTGCTTCGCTCCGAGCAGCTTTATGAGTTGTGCTCTGCGAGGAGATGCTGATGCGAGGTAAAGGGTCATGCGTAAAATAAAAAAGTCCTGTACGAACAGGACTTTTTAACACTTTTGAATGACGTTTCGTCTTAGCGGAACATCTCTTTTATCATTCCCCATGTACGCTTAACGCCAGATGAAGGGCGTGTAACGGAGATCGTCTGTGAGTAGCTGACAACTTCTTTATCGTAGTTCATCTTCAAACGATACTTGAAAAGATCCGCAAGCGGTACCTTTGGGTTGTTTGCCGGAGCACCTGATTGTACCATTGAGTTGATGGCTGCGTCACGGAAACGATAGGATGAATTGTTGCCAGTTGAGGTCAGAGTTGAAAGTTCTTTGAAGTCTGTACTGTTAACTTCGGCACGTTCTACGGTATAGCTTTTTACCCCTTCTTCGCTGCCTGATTGCCATTCAAGGACGATAGCATCAGTCTCGGCATGACCTTTCAAATAGGTCAGAACCGTCGAAAAACCATACGCAGTAAGCGCAGCAGAGAGGAAAAAAACGATGAAAAGCGACTTCTTCATCAAAATTAGAGTGTTTTAGTATGTTTTAGTATATGAATATACAATAGAAACACGCCAACGGTTCAAAAGTTACCGGAAAAATCAGTCTTTTTCAAACATCGCCCCGATTCCTTGCCCGACTCCAATGCACATTGTAGCAATGCCCCGTTTAAGTCCTTTACGGCGCATCTGGTAAAGTAGTGTGCCAACTAACCTTCCGCCGCTTGCACCGAGAGGATGACCAATTGCGATAGCTCCGCCATTCGGGTTTACTTTCTCCATATCCAAACCAAGTTCACGGATGACAGCTAAACTCTGTGATGCAAATGCTTCGTTGAGTTCGACAAGGTCAATATCGTTAATGGAGAGTCCGGTACGAGCAAGGATTTGTCGTACAGCATGAACAGGTCCCATCCCCATTGTTCGAGGTGAGAGACCTTCAACACCTGAAGCGACATATCTTCCGAGTGGTTCAATGCCGAGTTTCTTTAACATCTTCTCACTTACAACGACAACAGCACTTGCTCCGTCATTCAAGCTCGATGAGTTACCTGCCGTTACCGAACCGCCTTTGCGGAATGCGGCAGCAAGCTTCGCAAGTTTTTCCATTGATGTATCAGCGCGAGGTTGTTCATCTTTGGCAATGACAATCGGGTCGCCTTTCTTTTGCGGAATAACGACAGGGACAATCTCTTCATCATACGCACCTGCAGTTTGCGCAGCGATAGCTTTCTGATGTGATGCAAGAGCGAATGCGTCTTGATCTTCGCGTGATACCTTCCACTGCTCTGCAACGTTCTCGCCTGTCTCACCCATCGGTTCAAGAGGGAACATCGCTTCGAGACGTTTATTCGGGTAGCGCCAGCCAAGAGCTGTGTCGTATGCAGTAAGATTTCCAAAGAGAGCCGCGCCGCTTACATTTTTCGGCACCGAGTATGGTGCGCGTGTCATTGATTCAACCCCGCCTGCAACCATAATATCTGCTTCACCTGCTTTGATAGCTCGTGCTGCCTGAATGATTGCATCAAGCGATGAGCCGCAGAGACGATTGATTGTCGTCGCAGGTACTCGCTCAGGAAGCCCTGCAAGTAATACTCCCATACGTGCAACGTTGCGGTTATCTTCGCCGGCTTGGTTGGCACAGCCGATCAATACATCGTTAATCTCGTTCGGGTCAATGCCTGCACGTTTTACTGCCTCGGCGATGACAATGCCCGCCAAGTCATCAGGACGAACATCCTTCAATGCTCCGCCATATTTTCCGAATGGTGTGCGGCACGCTGATATGATATAAGCTTCTTGCATTTTTACTTGTTATTTATCTCACCAATACGCAGTAAATTTCCCTCTGTGTCAAGAATAGAGAACTCTCTGATTCCCCACGGCTTATCTTCGAGTTTGCCGTTGGGGTGAACAACTCCTGCTGACTCCATGTCT
>JAYUZC010000191.1:0-5815 GCA_043752045.1 Bacteroidota bacterium
TCTCCCGCAAACAACCCGATGGCACATGGAGCATTCCGGAGAATCTTGGCTCTCCGATAAATACTTCAGGTGAAGATGAATATCTAACGATACCTGCTCGCGGCGATAAGATACTCTACTCATCGCAGCAAGACGGAAATGATTATAATATCTACGAAGCAAAGCTTCCGCCTTCACTTCAACCTGCGCCGGTTACGCTTGTTGCAGGTCATGTGTATGATAAGCTCACGAAAAAACCGCTCGGTGCAAAGCTTGAAGTGACGAATTTGGAAAAAGATGAGTTGCTTGCAACATATAACTCCAATAGTGAGACAGGTGAGTTCTTCATAACATTACCGATGGGGTTTGAGTATGGTATTACCGCGACCGCGCCGAACTATGCTTTTTTCTCTGAGAATTATACTCCTGCCGATACATCACTCTATAAAGAAATATCATATTCTTTGTACCTGACGCCGATTGACACTAATCAGATTGCAGCTAACACCGGTCGTAACGAAGGTGACAGTGAAACCATCATTCTGCTCAATAATATCTTCTTTGACTTTAACAAAGCCACCCTTCGCCCCGAATCGCAGACGGAGATGAAGAACGTTGCTACGTTCTTGAAAGAGTATCCGAAACTGAAGGTTGAAATATCGGGGCATACCGATAGTGTGGGGTCAGAAACGATTAATAAAACACTTTCACAACAGAGAGCAGACGCAGTGCGTGAATTTATTGTCAAGAGCGGCATTGCTTCTGCTCGTATCACGGCTCGCGGCTATGGAGCATCGCGTCCGATCGCACCAAACGACACCGAAGAGAATCGTCAGCGTAATCGCCGAACGGAATTCCGAATTTTGAATAAAAAGAAATGAAAAAGATAGGTATATTCGGAGGAGCATTTGACCCGCCACACATCGGGCATCTCATCGCGGTACAATACGCAGCAGAGCAGCTATCACTTGATAAGGTCATCTTTGTACCTTGTGGAAATCATCCCTTTAAGGAAGGTAAACTTGTTGCATCAGCCGAACAGCGTTTTGCAATGACTAAGCTTGCTATCGCCGGAAACCCTATCTTTGATGTAAGTGACGTGGAGATTCGCAAAGATGGTAAGTCTTATACGTTCGAGACGTTAGAGCATTTTAGCTCACTCTATCCTGATGGCACGTTGTCATTTCTTATCGGCACTGATAATATACGAGATTTTTCTTCTTGGAAACATCCTGAAAAGATAGTGGAGCTTGCTACCGTCGTTGTGCTCAACAGGGAAGTCGTTCGTATCCCTAAACAAGAGAATGAGTTCATGGCGCGATTTCTTTACCTTGATACTCCTACAATAGAAATATCTTCAACAGAAGTACGCAACCGCCTTGCCGAACATAAAACGGTTCGTTACATGATTAGAAATGGTGTAGAGTTGTTTCTTGATATGACAGGGTTGTATAGATAAAGATTAATGTACAGTATAATTTGAAGCTGCTATAAAAAGCAGAACGATATCAACCACAAATCCAATTGCAGCCCCGGTTGTAACGCGACTTCCAACCCACTCATCAATTCTAAAGTCTTTAATGTCATTATTCCAAATAACACTTGAGCGCACGGAGCCTTTGAGAATAAATCCTGATATTAAGGGTATTGTACGGTCAGTGCGAATTACCTCAAAATCATAGTCTTCAAAATATAATGAGTCATTCTTTAAAAATCGAATTGTTCGGTATGGTATGTAGCCATTTTCAGTAGCAAAACCATTATATCCAAATCCCTTGAATACGGATTTATGTCTTGACCAGTCTCTTTTTTGGTACTCTATTTTGGAATCTAAACTTAGGAGTAGGGATTGAGGGTGCGTGCTAAGAAATTTATTATATATATTCCTGTATTCGATATCAGAAAGTAATGTATCCCCTGCATACGTACCTTTAACATGATTACTATCAATCATGTCTATACTGATAAATCTACCTCTACATGTAGAAATATCGACACCATAACCATAGCCTTTCGCTGCTTCATTGAGCCCAACACCTGTTCCGATAAGCGTACATGAAGAGAAATTCAGGCAGCATATTAGCGAAAGTAATACGTGTCCGAATAGATTGAAGAATTTACTCATTTCCTACGTCTGTATCACTCCCGGATTGAACTTTGGTATATCCGGATTATGGCTTGCCATTTCGATTCCGAGTGAGATTATTTCTCTTGTACGGCGTGGGTCAATGACACCATCGGTCCAAAGACGCGCTGCTCCATAAAGTGCATGTGTTTGACTATCATAGCGGTCTTGAATTTCTTTGAGCATTTCTTTCTGCTTCTCTTCGGTGATTTGCTCGCCCAATTTTTGCAACGATGCAATTTTTATCGAGAGTAGCGTCTTTGATGCAGAAGCTCCGCTCATTACCGCAAGTTGCGAGTTATGCCAGCTATATATAAGACGTGGGTCATACGCTTTGCCGCACATTGCATAGTTACCCGCTCCGTATGAATTACCGACGATGAATGTAAACTTTGGTACAACTGAATTAGCGACGGCATTAACCATCTTTGCACCGTCTTTGATGATACCTCCATGCTCACTTCGCGAGCCGACCATGAATCCTGTAACATCTTGCAAGAAGACAAGTGGTATCATGCGTTGATTGCAGTTCATAATAAAGCGCGCGGCTTTATCGGCTGAATCAGAATAGATAACGCCACCGACTTGCATCTCGCCCTTGGCAGTTTTAATAACGCTTCTTTGGTTTGCAACGATACCGACAGCCCAGCCGTCAATACGAGCATAAGCAGTCACTATCGTTTTGCCATACCCTGCTTTGTACTCATCTATCTCACTATTATCAACTAATCGAGCTATTATTTGATGTGTATCGTATTGTTTAACGGTGGTAGTAGGGAGGATGCCAAGAAGATCATCAGCAGAATACTTCGGTGGCGCAGAGGCAATTCTATCGAAACCAGCTTTTGGTTTTTCTCCTATCTTGGAGATAAGAGAGCGAACGGTCTCAATACACACTTCATCGTTCGGCATTTTATAATCAGTAACGCCGCTAATCTCCGAGTGAACTCTCGCTCCGCCTAAACTTTCATTATCTATCTTCTCTCCAATAGCTGCTTCAACAAGTGCGCTCCCTGCAAGGAATACATGCCCTGTGCCTTCTACGATAAGTGCCTCGTCGCTCATGATGGGGAGATATGCTCCGCCCGCTACGCAAGGTCCCATGATTGCGGCGATCTGCACAATGCCCATCGAACTCATAATAGCATTGTTGCGGAATTGTCTGCCGAAATGTTCTTTGTCCGGGAATATCTCATCTTGCATCGGGAGGAATACTCCTGCGCTATCAACGAGGTAGATGATAGGGAGCTTATTTTCGATAGATATCTCCTGCGCTCGTAGATTCTTCTTCGCTGTCATCGGAAACCATGCACCTGCTTTGACAGTCGCATCGTTTGCAACGATCATACAAAGCTTTCCGCTGACTCGCCCGATACCCGTTACTACTCCTGCCGATGGTGCTCCGCCTTCGGCTTTATACATTTCATGTGCTACAAAAAGTCCCAACTCCTCGAAGTTTGTCCCTTTATCAATGAGGAGTTCGATGCGTTCGCGGGCAGTTAGTTTGCCTTTTTCATGCTGTTTCTCTATGTTCTTCTTACCACCTCCTAATCGAACTTTTACTGCAAGTTCTTCGAGTTTGCGGAGTTCTTCGATGTGGTAAGAGAAATTAGCTGAAACTGCAGCGTTCGTCGGGTCGATTTCTTTGCCTAATGTTTGAGACATTCGTCCGTTTTTCGGGTTATTAGGTTAATATGAATTCATGCACTTACTTTTATAGGATTGTGTTTTATTATCTCAAATGCCTAAGTTGTGCGTAAAGCAAACACGAAATTTTACCTACATCGTTCAAAATGAATCAATTCCGAACATTCCCCGGTGTCCTCTTGGTAACAATTATCTCTTTTGGAGCAGTATTTGCCCAAGAGACTGACCCTCTTCAAGTCAAAAAATGGGGACTTGAACAACGTCTTATTGAACGTCAGAAGTACGAAGACTCATGGCGGTATTCAGGACCCGATCAAAACATTGATGAAGCCCGTCTTCGCGGCTTACAGCAATTTCTTTCGGTAAAGCGCAAACACTCTTCACAGCAAATACAAAGCGCACCCGCATGGGAACAAGTTGGTGGCTCACAGGACGGTGCCGTAAGCGGCAGACCTGCAGGCATTGCATTTGATCCCCGTAATCGTAATCACATCTACTTAGCTACTTCCGGCGGTGGACTTTGGAAAACGACAGATGCCGGTAGTACTTGGTTCTCGTTAAGTGATTCATGGTCAAGTTTTGCTACGGGCGATGTTGAGGTTGATCCAAAAAATCCTGATATAGTCTATGCAGGGACAGGTGATTTACATGACCAACCTGGTGACGGTATCTATAAATCGTATGACGGAGGACTTAATTGGACTCGTATCAGTAATAGCTTAGTCGTAGGTCGGACAAGCCAGATCGTCATTGATCCTGTTAATACAAACATTGTTTATTTTGTATCTTCGAGCAGAGTTGTCAAATCAACTGATGCAGGTGAGACATGGGTTTCAAAATTAACGGTGGCCGGAGTTCCGCACATGGTGATGGACCCGACAAATCCGACGAACCTTGTGGTTGGCGGTGGCGGGGAAATAGTCCGTTCAACCGACGGCGGTGAAACATGGACAAACGATCTTGCAGCGAATATCGGTAGCAAAGGGCGCATTACTATGGCGCTTTCTAAAAAAGATCCTTCAAAGTTATACGCAAGTATTGGTGGTCCAAATGGAGCATCACGCGGCCTTGCTCGTTCTATCGATAGCGGCAAAACATGGGTGCTCTCGGCACCAAATACCGAATATATGGGGCAGCAGGCATGGTATGATAATGCCTGCGCTGCAAGTCCGACAAATGCAAAAATTGCTGTTGTCGGTGGACTTGATGTTTGGAACACTAATGATAGCGGAAAAACACTCGTAAAGAAGTCAGAATGGACACGAACAAGTTCTTCAAATGACTATTGTCATGCTGATGTTCATGTTCTTGAATATTCACCGTTTAATGAGTTATTTGCACTTACAGACGGGGGTGTTTTCGTGAGCAATAATAATGGCACAAGCTGGAAGCAATCGCTCAATTCCAAGCTTTCTACTCTTTTGTTCGTAGGTGCTGATGCAGCACCTGATTTTTCCTATGTGATCGGCGGCACACAAGATAACGGTATTAATCGCGCGGTTGAAGGTGCGGCGACATTTAAGTATGTAAAAGGTGGTGATGGCGGGAGAACATTCGTCTCCCAGACAGGTCCGCAGACAGTATATTCAACATATATTGGTGCTCACCTTCGCATTTCACCTGAAGCCGGTCTATCGTGGCTTCCCGGGGTGATTGGTAGTACACAAGAGAACATGATACCTATTACAAGTTCACTCTTAACCGAAGGTGCTCCGTTCTATATGTACTACGATGTGTGTGAAACTGACGGTGGTGCGATAGCTCTCTGCGGCAATCAACGTTTGTATTATTCTTTTGACGGATGCGCTACGCTTGATACTATCTCAAAGAGCGGTACATTTTCAGGCGGACTTCGCACTGTTCATATTGCTAAAGGCGATGCATCAACCCTCTATGTCGGAGCGGCTGGAGGAAATACATATACAACCCGTACTGCAAGCTCACCATGGGCGAAATCAACGACTAAAATTGGTACTGTTTCCGGTTTTACAACGGATATCAATGATGCTTGTAAGGTATATGCTGTAACAAGTGGTTATGGTGGCAAGCATTTCTTCCGCTCGA
>JAYUZC010000192.1:0-2179 GCA_043752045.1 Bacteroidota bacterium
GTTGATTTCTTACGCAGACAAAAAGAAGACCGCAAACTTGACGACATTATCCTCATGGGTTTCAGCCAAGGTGCGGCGATGAGTTATTCCCTTTTGGCAAACGATGCATTTCATTCATTAGGATTAAACCTAAAAGCCGTCATTGCTCTTTCGGGTTATGTTCCTCTCGATGTGAGACCAAAGTTATCAGCGCGACAACTCGACGGACTCCCCGTCTTCATCTCGCACGGACTCTACGACGATCTCATCCCCCCACAAGCACTTGATTCTGCAAAAGAGCTATTAGAAAAGCAAGCAGCAACTGTTACAGCGAAAACCTACGAAGTTGGTCACGGATTGACCGAAGAGACCATAGCGGATATTAATCAGTTCTTAATCAGAGTCTAAAGTCCGGAGTCCGGTGTCCTGAGTCGGGACAGTGTGAATTAGACTCCGGACTCCAGACACCGGACATCGGACTCCGTACCCCGACTTCCCCGTAGCACTAAGCACACAGCACCTTTGTTGTATGCCGTTCGTAATTTTTCAGAGAATACATGGCAGAAATGATGATGGCGCTGCGCAAGACCAAGCGCGAGCGTGGTGCGGAGCTTCAGGAGATACCAATACCCGAGATTAAGCCCAATGAAGTGCTTATTAAGGTTGAGGCATCGAGTCTGTGCGGCACCGACGTACACATATATGAATGGGATTCATGGGCGCAAAGCCGCATCAAGACTGTCCCCTATACCGTCGGGCATGAGACGACAGGTCAGGTCATCAAGGCAGGCAACGTCGTCAAGCGCGCGAAAGAAGGCGACATAGTCTCGGTCGAGACGCACATCCCCTGCATGACATGCAAGCAGTGCCTTACCGGACAAATGCACATTTGCCATAACCTCAAGATTCTCGGCGTTGATACTGACGGCGCATTCGCAGAGTATCTCGTTGTGCCTGATACCGTTGTTTGGCAGAATGATACATCCATCCCGCCTGAATATCTTTCTATCCAAGAGCCGCTCGGCAATGCAGTTCATGCAACGCTCATCGAGCCGGTGCATGGAAAGTCTGTTGTGATCCTTGGCGATGGACCTATCGGTCTATTCGCAGTCGGCGTTGCTCGCGCAGCAGGTGCTACGAAGATTTTCCTTACGGGAATGGAGCCGTACCGTCTTAACATCGGTAAGCAGATGGGTGCAGATTACCTCATCAACGTTACCAAAGAGAATGCGATTGACATTGTCAAGGAAGCTACAGGCGGACTTGGCGCTGATGTTGTTATCGAAATGTCCGGCGCACCGAAGGCAATGCAGGACGGAATCGCAATGCTCCGTCGCGGCGGACGCTTCTGCTTCTTCGGTATCTACAAAGATAACCTTGTCCCGACACCCCTCAACGACATAGTCTTTAATGGTGGTACGTTCTACGGCATTAATGGACGCCTGATGTTCGATACGTGGTTCACCGTCTCGAATTTGCTTGCATCAAAGCGACTCGACGTTACGCCCGTTGTCACGCACAAGATGCCGCTTGAGGATTACAAGGAAGCATTCGAGCTGATGATCGAGACGCCAAAGAAAGTCGGCAAGATCGTGCTCTTCCCTGATAAAGCAATGATGAGCGGAAGAAAGAATTAATTATCGTGTCATTGCGAGGAGTGGCTTTAGCCCGACGAAGCAATCTAAACTATTGAGATTGGTACTACATTCGAGATTTTAGATTGCGGAGCCTGTCCTGAAGAATGAAGGGTCGCTCCCTTCGGTCGCTCCTCGCAATGACACATTGAAAATTTTATATTAGAATTACAATGAATACAAATCCTATCTCGCTTAAAATAGGCCATTCGCCTGACCCTGATGATGCTTTTATGTTCTATGGCTTTGGCTCGGGGAAGGTTACTATCCCCGGCTACGAAATTGACCACGTACTCGACGATATACAAAGCTTGAACGTCCGCGCTATGGCGGGCGAACTTCCCGTCACGGCGATAAGCGCACATGCGTATCCGTATGTTTCTGATAAGTACTGGATTATGACGACGGGCGCATCGATGGGCGAAGGATACGGTCCTATCATCGTCTCGAAGAAGTACACGACTATCGAAGAGCTTGAAGGCAAGACCATTGCACAGCCGGGAAAACTCACGACGGCGAATCTTCTGCTTCAGTCATGGTACGGACATATCAACTCCGTCGAAGTT
>JAYUZC010000193.1:0-2174 GCA_043752045.1 Bacteroidota bacterium
CACATTAATCCCAGTCGTATCTTTGCACTGTGGCAGACATCTTCATATCATACTCATCCAAAGACCGCGAGAAGGCGGAGCAGCTTACGGAGTTGCTTGCGTCTGCCGGGTTATCTGTATGGATAGACCAATCCAGTATTGAAGTCTCGACAAGTTGGTCGGCGGAGATTGTTGATGCAATTACGTCGTGCTCGGCATTTATCGTCTTGCTCTCACCAAACTCAATCGAATCTCATAATGTGATAAAAGAAGTATCACTTGCATCAGAGAAGAGAAAGAAGATTTTACCGCTTGACCTTGAGCCCATAGCATTGCCGCGAGAACTTGAATATCAGTTAGCAGGTATTCATCGCACATCGATGACGAACATCGACTCGATCATCCGTGCACTCGGCAAGCTCGGCTTGCAGGCAACGCAAGCCCCGACGATGAAGCTTGTCAAAGAAACAGACTCCCGCAAGAGTTTGATGATACTTCCATTTGAAGACCTTTCACCAACAGCAGATAACCAGTGGTTTGCAGATGGACTTGCAACAGAACTCATATCTGCTTTATCGAACGTAAAATCATTAAAAGTAACCGACCAACAAACGACGAAAGAGTTTAAGAAATACAACGGACATCTCACAGTTTATGCCAAAGAGATGTCAATACGTTATTTCATCCAAGGTTCGGTACGTAAGTTCGGTGACCAGATAAAGATAACTTCTTCACTTCTTGACATAGAAACAGGTGACCACCTTTGGCAGGATTCTCTCAAAGGTACGATGGAGGATATCTTTGACATACAGGAGAAGGTAGCGGAGAAAGTGGTCGAAGGATTGATGATTCATCTTGCACCCGAAGAGAAGCAGAAACTCACAGAACGCAGCACAGAGAATGTAGAGGCGTATGAATTATGGCTCAAAGGCCATGGGTACTCCTTACGCCAAACGAAGAGCGACTACGAGCGAGCATATATGCTGTATGAAGAATCCGTTCGCCTTGATCCAAACTTTGCTAGTGCTCAAGCCAATATAGCCCTCGTATCACAAACGATGTACCGCCTATACAGCCGTACCCCATCCTTACTCGACCGAGCGGAGCAGGCAGCCGAGCGAATCCGCGAACTTGAGGGTGAGACTTCGCGGTATGGATGGGTGAAAAGCTCTATTTCAAACACTCGCGGCGACTTCGAATCCGCACTTGGCTACGCTAAACGCGCTATCGAGATAGATCCTAATTATGCTATGGGTTACGATACTCTTGCTATTGTCTATCAGTCACTTGGTGACACAGCAGGTGCAGTCAGTGCATGGAAGGAATATGTGCGTCTACAAGAGAATAATAAGCTCGCTCATTTCAATCTGATCGTAGCCCTACATGAACTCCCTAATACCCCCGAGAACCGTGATGAGCTTCGAGTGTCAGCCGAGCGGGCTATTCCTTTATTTGAGCGATATATTCGTCTGAATCCTGATGATTATAATGCCCGTGTTCAGTTTGCTTCGGTACTCCAATGGTCAGACAGAGTAGAGGAATCTCTTCACGAAGCAGACATACTTGCTAAAGTAGAATCATTGGATGGAGTTGCCTGCTACAATCTTGCCTGCCAGTATCTGAAAGCATCAGATACGGTAAGTGGTCTTTCGATGCTTCGCCGTTCTATCGGTAAGGGCTTTCAGGATATCGAAACCTTCCGCCGCGACCCCGACCTCGATTCACTAAGCGGTACGCCGGAGTTTGAAGAGCTGATGAAAGAGTTAGAAGAGCGGATAGCCAACGATAAAAATCTGAAACCATAGAGGATATTGATTGTTGCTCATAACAGTAATATTGGTCATCTATTTTTTCAATACATTATGAAAACACATTATCTAAGCGCGCTACTGAGCGTAATGATATTCACATTCGTAGGTTGCGAGATCATCGGAGGAATTTTCAAAGCAGGCATGGCAGTTGGTATCCTTGCAATTGTGCTTGTCATTTTCCTGATCTTTTTTATCATGAGGAAATTCAAGAAATAGCACACCCTTGCCCCTCTTTGACAGGTTCATCGGAATCTTAGTCAAAAGTGGTTCTGCTGTTTCGTCCTCGATTCTGGGTTGGGACATTTTCGGGCTTTAGCGTGTTAAACGCCTCCCAACAGGAAGCCGATGTGGCGAAATTGGTAGACGCAACGGACTTAAAATCCG
>JAYUZC010000194.1:0-2172 GCA_043752045.1 Bacteroidota bacterium
TTCCCTTTATGACCGACAGCGTGCATCAAATGCATTGCTTCCGCGGCTGCAGTTGCTTCGTCTAAAAGAGAAGCATTGGCGATCTCCATCGCTGTTAAGTCCATCACCATTGTCTGGAAGTTCAAGAGTGACTCCAAACGACCCTGCGCTATCTCTGCTTGGTATGGAGTATATTGTGTATACCAACCCGGATTCTCCATCAGGTTACGCAAGATAACCGGTGGCGTTATTGTGCCGTAATATCCTGTACCAATATATGACTTTGCAACTGTATTTTCAGATGCTATATGACGAAGCGTATGGAGAAGATCAAACTCGGACGCTCCGTCTGCAAGATCGAGCGGATTCTTTAGATGTATTGAGGGAGGAACGGTCTGGTTGATAAGCTCATCAAGAGAAGATGCCCCAATAACCGAGAGCATCAGCTGTTGTTCGTCTTGATTTGGTCCGATGTGGCGGTCTTGGAATATATCAGGATGCTGCAGATTTTTCGTCATTATTTACCGAGCTAAATTCGTATAGACACAGGTAAACAAGAAATTCGATAAATATATTTCTTCGGGGAAATATAAAATTTTCTTACGTCTGGTTTATTAGGTAACAGGAATCGAACCATTTTCTGCCGCAATCCTCTCGACCGCTAACTTTGCAGCCATCTGCTCAGCTTCCTTCTTGGAGCGCCCCTGACCGTCGCCCTGCACAACACCCGCAACCAAAACCTCTACCGTGAACATGCGAGCATGATTGGGACCTTCTTCATTTACGGTGATGTACCTCGGAACTCCCAATTTTTTTCCTTGAGCATATTCCAGAAGCATAGATTTGTAATTCGTGTCGCTATGGAGGAGTTCATCACGTCGGGAATGGGTGATGATCTGTTTATAGACAAAATCTCGCGCTGCGCTCATTCCACCGTCAAGATAGATAGCTGCAATAACCGCTTCATACGCATCGGCGAGTAGCGTGACCGAGCCACGCTCTAAGGCGTTAAATGCCGATGTTGAAAGTAACATGAACTGCCCTAACCCGATGTCACTTGCATGACGGGCAAGTGAGGTACCTGATACAAGCCGCGAGCGAAGCTTTGTTAATTCTCCTTCAGGCAAACTCTGAAATTCCCTATAAAGATATTCACCAATAACAAGGTCAAGAACGGCATCACCTAAAAACTCAAGACGCTCGTTCGAGAGCATCGTTGGGTCATTAACAAATTGCAGATATGAACGATGAGTTAGTGCTTGAAGAAAATATGCGCGATACTTAATAACATAACCAATGCGCTCTTCAAGAATTGTAAAATCAGCCGCACTTAATACACCACGAGCAACACCAGCGGCAGGCGGAAGTACTTGCTGGTCAGGTGTGGTATCGGGTGTAAAGGATGGACTTGAACGCAGACCACGATCACCACGGCGTTGCCTGCCGAGTTCGCGGTAGTTTTCAATACGGGATTTCAGTCTATTTAATAGACCTACTCTTTTTTCGGAGGAAGGATCAGGGCTCACAAAAATTTTGATTAGTCTTCGTATTTTTTGAAGATGAGCGATGCGTTATGACCACCAAAGCCAAAGCCATTGCTCAATGCGCCTCGGATAGCCATTGGTCGTGCAACGTTCGGGACAATATCAAGGTCACATGCAGGGTCAGGTGTCTCGTAGTTTATTGTAGGGGGAGCGATCTGGTTGTAAATAGCCATCACTGATGCTATTGCCTCAACTGCACCTGCAGCACCAAGCAAATGCCCCGTCATCGACTTCGTCGAATTGACAGCAATCTTCTTGGCATGCTCGCCAAATGTTGTCTTGAGTGCTTCAGTCTCGGCTATATCACCAAGAGGAGTTGACGTACCGTGGACATTGACATAATCAATTTCATCAGGCGACATATCGGCTACACCGAGAGCCATCCTCATTGCACGAACCGCACCTTCACCACCCGGAGCAGGTGCAGTAATATGATGTGCATCCGCTGTTGCACCAAAGCCAACAAACTCTGCATAAATTCGTGCACCGCGACGCTTAGCATGTTCGAGTTCTTCGAGGACAAGCGAACCTGCTCCTTCGCCACAAACAAAACCATCGCGGTTGAGATCGAACGGACGTGATGCAGTTTCAGGCGAGTCGTTGCGAGTTGAAAGTGCCTTCATTGCATTAAAGCCACCAACACCCATTG
>JAYUZC010000195.1:0-2171 GCA_043752045.1 Bacteroidota bacterium
TATGTATTTCTACTCAACAATCACCCTCTCTACCAACACCTGTCCCTCTGCATCTTTAAGTTGCAGGTTATATGCCCCCCATGGAAGCCAGTTCAATTCTATTCGTATCGGTTTAGTAAAGTAGTTTGTGTGTAGCTTGACTTCTCTGCCGAGTGCGTCGAAAAGTTTTATGTCTTTGTAGTCGCCGCTCACCAAGACGTAGTCGCGGGCTGGGTTTGGCGATATGAATAGATGCTTCTGCGTCTGCTTATTAACACCCAGTTGTCGAATCTCGAATGTGAGCGAATCGAACGGCTGATCCTGTACATAGTACTTCACCTTCCAAGTACCGAGCGGCATACTTGCTTGCACGGCAGGTCCGTTGATGTAGGTATAAAAATACCAGTACCGATAATTCTCATTCAATGTATCAAGATGGCTGAACCACAATGCGCCCGACGGCTGATACCAATCGGTACGTAGTACATTCCCTCCGCCAATAGATGAACCATGCACCCAATAGGTGATAAAAGAATCGCGAGTCGTGAAATATGATTGATGCGGATTTTCCCTGACGCTATCAAGCCCAAGAATTCCGGATGCTACGTTCGAGCTGATGTATTGCAAGTCGTTATCATATTGTGGAAGGAAGACGATCATTGCCGGTACATCCGGTTCACCCGAACAAAGCCGACCGAAGGGATCAATGATAAGCCCGTTTTTATATACCTCAAAATGCAGATGTGGATCGGTTGTCTTTCCGCTCGAACCGACCTGTGCGATGCGTTGTCCTTGCGTAACTGAATCACCGACACCAACCCTCAACGAATTTTTCTTGAGATGTGCATAGAGAGTATAAAGTGAATCACCGTGATTGATACTGATGAAGTTGCCATAGCCGCCTGTATCTTGCTGCTTGGAGCGATCGAACTCGCCATCCTTCGTGAAATACACTCTGCCATCAGCCGCCGCAAGTATGTACACACCTGAATCCATCTGCGAGAAATCGCGGATGACAAAATCCGTCCCCCAATGTCCGTCATAAGTAAGTGTACCACACTGATAGTCGGCTATCTGACCGGCATTCGTATCCTGATCCATGTAATTGACAATGAACCAGTCTTTGTTCTCTATCCCTTCAAGAGGAACAATAAACTGCGCGGATGCTTTCGTAGCGAGCAAAATGATGAGGCAAAGTAGTGTTTTCATACTGCAAATATACGATGAGAACAGCTTCAGCCCTACAAGGTGAACCTCTTGCCCACTAACTGCGTTTTACAGTTGAAGAACATCCAATAACATTCTATTCGGAGTTTTTCATGGCAAACCGCAACAATAGCATTTCTTCCCCAAAGCGTACCGCTTCTTTCGATCCTGCAACAAAATTTCCATTCGGCGACGGCATCACTTACGATGATGTGTTGCTATCCCCCGGATACAGCGAAGTACTCCCCCGCGACGTAGATCTTTCAACCCAGTTCACTCGCAACATCCGTCTCTCGGTCCCGCTCGTTTCGAGTGCTATGGATACCGTTACGGAATCTGCAATGGCTATCACAATGGCTCGCGAAGGCGGCATCGGTATCATCCATAAAAATCTGTCTCTCAAAGGGCAAGCCGAAGAAGTTGATAGGGTCAAACGCTCCGAGAGCGGCATGATACTCTCGCCGATTACACTCACTGCTGGACACTCCCTTCGTGACGCCCTTTCGCTCATGGAAAAGTATTCCATCTCTGGTATTCCTATTATTGATAAGGATGGTGCATTGATTGGAATAATCACTAACCGTGATATACGGTTCGAGTCAGACCTATCGCTCAAGGTCGAGCGAATCATGACGAAAAACAATCTCGTCACTGCACCTGTCGGGACGACGCTCGAAAAAGCAGAAGCAATTTTACAAGCTAATAAAATTGAAAAACTACCCGTCGTTGATAGACGCGGACGACTCAAAGGACTTATCACTTTCAAAGATATTCAAAAGAAGAAACGCTACCCTAATGCAGCAAAAGACTCAAGCGGACGACTTGTCTGCGGCGCGGCAGTTGGCGTATCTCCTGATACGTTGCAACGTGTAGGTGAACTCGTCTCTGCTCACGTAGATGTCGTCATCGTTGACACAGCTCACGGTCACACCAAAGGCGTGATTGACATGGTGAAAGTCATCAAAAAGAATTTTGCACATCTTGAA
>JAYUZC010000196.1:0-5765 GCA_043752045.1 Bacteroidota bacterium
CCAACTCAGACCAAAATCTGAAGAATAGAGAATATTGTATTTTTTTCGATACCAACTAGACGGCTCTGCTTTCAAGCCGGGATTAAGTATATATATCACCTTACTACTTGGTAGATAAAAGACATTTCGAAAAATATTAATACTCTGAGAATCAGATGTATCAACATATAAAGCACCACCAAACTGTTTTTCTACCCAACTAATACCACCATCAGAGGTTTTATACCAATGAAATTTATTGCTGTATTTTTTTGTAAAAATTACGTCCTCCAACGACTCTTTATAACCACAAAACCATCCATTAAGACTGTCTTTAAAAAACAGATGCAACGGTTTTAGAGAGTCTTTAGAAACAAATGCATACCCCCATTTCCCACCAAGAGAATTAGGGGTAGCATTTATAGACGTTGTCATTAAAACGAATGACAACATAAAGAGAATAATGATACGTCTAATCATAACTCAACCATTGGGAATATCCATTGGACTGGGTACAAAATAAACACGCAACTACTAATGAAGATGATATCTGAGAGAAATGGTTAGAGTATTTCATTATCGTTTTGTGATTACATGAGTAATTGATAGACAGTCGTCGTGGGAGGCGGCTATCGTGCTTCACTATTGAATACTCAAAGTTATTCTCTCCCATTTTATAAACCCATACATTCGAATTTCTCCGAATATTCATATACAAGAACGCCAGCCCCCTGAGAGTTCCGGCTATTTTCTACTCCGGCATCTTAATCTTCACCGTGAGCGGAATGGGGTTCTCTGTTGCGTTCTGATATTCTATCTCGAGCTTTTTGTTCGCATTTGTTGCAGTGATATAGTTCGGGAGTGCGAACTGCTTGGATGATATGCTGCCGCTATAGTTGATAGAAATATCAGGTGTGAGTTTGCTTGTTATTTGGTAATTCACAATCCGATTCCATCGTTGGTAAAGTGTTACCTTCAATGCACCGCCGAGTTTTCCTTTTGCTGTTATCACTTCCGAGAATCCAAGTGATGCTCTTGTAATAAAAAGCTGGTGTTCGAATTCGGAGGGTGAGTGTAATCTTACCGAATCTCCGTCAGCAAAAGTAAACTCGCTCGGAGCCACGCCATAGATGACATTACTTAATGCTTCGATGGTGAGTCCTTTCATTCCTGTCAAGGTCTCAAGCGCTTTTGGGTCGGGCTTGCCTTTATACTTTTCACCTTCGAGGACGTTGTAGAAATTGTACTCACTTGGCGATCCCAAAAACTTCGCAACGGTAATACCGAACGGGCCGCTAATAACCATCGAGAGCGAATCCATGCGTTTACCGGCGACGATACGTTTTGACTTCAGCTCGAACGAGCCGCTTTGCGATGAGCCGTTCTCTGTAAGTGTAATGACTCCGTTTGCCATGAGCGACTGTGCCTTCTCTGCCTGTGCCTTCAGTGTGTTGATGACAATTACCGATTGGTCAACTCCGACCGATACAGATGCTGTCTTGGAGGTACTATCCTGCTTCAACGCCTGGGTTGTACAGCCGGAAAGTGTGGCAAATAAGAGAACTGCGTAAAAATATCTCATAGATACTCCTACGCAGTTGGAATAATCTGTTACGTGCTTATACAACCTGTAAGGATGAATTCTTCGTCATGTTACTTGCCATTGGGCAATGCGCCTGTCGTTTCTTCTTCAAAGGTATAAAGCACTTCTTTGCTTGGGCAAAAAAGTTTTCCTTTTGCAAAGACAGGTGAACCTTGCGGCGAGAAACCGATATCAACGTTATCAAGCATTTTCCCTGTCTCAAGGTCAAGCGCATAGAGATTCCAGTCCGTACACGGAACATACACGACATCACCAACAATAAGCGGTGTGCCTGCTATCGGGCGAGAGAATTTCTTTGTCCACTTTCCGCTTTTTCCGGCTCGTGAGTCCAGAGCGACAAGCTCTGATACGTTTGGCACAAGAAGTATGTTCGGTCCGAGTGCCATATCAATAGATATATCCATCAACTCACCTTTGTAAGACCATACACCTCTGCCTGTCGTTTTATCAAGTGCAACGACCGTGCCTGCTCTCTCGCGAGTATAGATAAGATCGCCGCCGATGATAGGCGCGGCGCTTGAGCCATCATACTCCCATATCACATCACCGTTCTTTTCTTTGAGTGCATAAAGACGCTGCTTTGTCCCGACATACACTATCTCATTCTCATACGCAGGTGAGTGCGGCTGCATGATGGCATTGAACTTCCATTTGAACGAACCGTCTTCAAGCATGATACCATAGACACTTCCATCGGAGCATCCGGCAAAGACCATCTTCTTGCTTGCAACAGGTGTGGTGTTCACTGCGGCTTTTGTCTCGTACTCCCATATTGTATTATCACCTAACCTGTTTGCGCAGACTAGTTTCTTTGCAGCAAAGCCCATGATGATATACTTATCAGTCATACATGGTGAGCCATCCGCTCTTCCGTATTTATCTCCGCCCCATGCGCCTTTGAAATCAAAGCCATCAACACCAACAACTATGTCAGCAGTGGTGCTAAGGTACGGGATTCCTTCATAGATCGTTGGAGGTGTGTTCGAGAACTCCCTTTCTTTTATCTTAAACTTCACAAACATATCGGAGAAGTTCTTTATCGGTTTATCGTCAATATAACGTGTACGCTTCTGTATCGCTGCATTGCCTTCGGGCGTTGAAACGTCCTGCGAGTAGGAAGATTGGGTAAAAAGTACGGAAAATAGTAGAAATGCGCTGATCTTGATTTTCATGGTCAATAAAATGTTAATCCCACCGAGCGCAAAAATACCATTATTTTCCGAGCAGGCGGCGGCGAAGCACTTTATCTAACAATACCAAAATATATCCGCAAGTGACAAGCGTCACGATAAGCGAGCTTACCCCCGATGTGAGGAAGCCGACAAGCGCATCCGAGTACTCGCGGATAGAGGGTAATGAACTGCCCGAACTGCCATCAGAAGGAGCAAGAATCAATGCAAGAACTACCAGTGCGGCAACTGCAACAGTGGAAGGAATGAGGTAGCGTAAAAGCTTATGCTTTGGTTTGGGCTTTGCGGCAAGAGCGGTCTGTTGCGAAACTTCAACGAGTACGTTATGCCCGAAGTGATTGCTCGTCTGGGCAAGCGGCTCTTCCGAGAGCACAGTCATCAGCATACGCGCCGAATCTACTTCCGAGCGAAGCACTTCGTTTGCGGCAAGTTCGCGTTCGAACGCTTCGCGTTCTTTCGGCTCAAGCGTACCGTCTATATATGACCATATCTTATTCATACCTGCTCCTTACTATAAGCATAGTGTTTCTCTAATCGTTCTTTGAGTGTTGCTCGCGCACGGAAGAGATTCGTCTTCACCGTCCCGAGCGGCATACCCGTTACTTCCGCTATCTCCTGATAGCTCAACTCCTGATGCACAAAGAGCGTCAAGACGGTTCGATAATGCGGCGAAAGTTTATCTAACTCTCGCGCCACGACTTCCTGCATCTCGTTCTCTTCGTACATACGCTCCGGTGTCTCATGCGAGATGATGGCTCTGTCAGTATGCACGGCTTCATCATCTATCGAGACAACGTACTTTTCTCCTTTTTGCCGAAGCCTCGAGAGACATACGTTATAGACAATGCGGTAGAACCATGTCGCGAACTTTGCTCGGTTATCGAATGACTTTATCGAGCGTATCGCCCTGACAAATCCGTCCTGCAATGCTTCTTCGGCATCCTGCTGGCTTCGCAGCATCTTTACGGCAAGCGTCATACCCATGCGGCGGTACCGCTCGATGAGTTCGGCGGTCGCCTCACGGTTTCCTTCGCGGACACGTTGTATGAGCTGTTCTTCCGGCTGCACTCTCTATTTATAGCACAATAGACTACAATAATAAGAGAAAGGATTCAAAAATATTTCACTTTTTTCTGAAACCGCCGCCGAAAACCGGTAGTCTAACGTGCATTAACAACCACAAAGGAAAACAATATGCAAGAAGCAGCCGAACTCATTATCCCGATGCTCGCGATCATTCTCTCGTTTAGCATACCTATCATGTATATGGTATTTCGCCATGCAGAGCGCGAAAACCTCATCGGACGCGGGGTTGATATGTTAGAATATACCCGCATTATGCGAGGGGGATCCGACCCAAAACGCGGACTCTTCAATACGCTCCGTATCGGATTGCTTGCTATCTTCATTGGTATAGGTGTAGCAGTAGGAGAGATCATCAGCAGTCCGTTCTATACTAACACAGAAAATGACAGCATCATGTTCGCCTCTGTCCTCATCTCCGGCGGAATAGGGTTAGTTATCTACTACCTCATCGTAACGAAGATGACGAAAAAATAAGGTAAGCAAAGGAAGCCCTTCGACGCATCGTTAATTATCAATTTTAATGATTAATTAAGAAAATCTGGCATAGGATATGCAGTCTTATCTAAAATTGATAATCGTAAGTAAGAGCCACTTTCCAGTGCCCAAAAAATGTAATAATCAGTTTTGTTAATGTACCCTATGATATCATTATGGAACCTCAACTTATTTCCCTCTGGAAATTTAAGAAGTCCATACCAATTCTCAATAAATGGAATAGACAGCATATATGCGTAAGGTGAAACTAGTTTACCTTTTGTTCGATCTGACCACATGATGCTTTTAAGTACATTGTCCCTTTCGTCAAACGAGAGAAATATTAGACCGGGAATTCCTCCAATAGAAAAATTACTTACGCCTATTTGATAACTGTGCCCACTTAAAAGAATAGATGAGTCTCTAAAGTTGAAGGATTGCCTTACGGATTTCTTTGTCATGCCCATAAGCGAGTCTGGGAGTGATTGGCCATTATCAAAAGAAGTATTGAAGCAATATGAATCAGAGCTTTTGTTGTCAGATCTCGTACCTAAACAAATTGACGCCCTCAGTTTGTCAAAAGTGAGTTGAATTCCTTTGTCTCTCCATTGGTAAATTGTGTGATTACTGTTATCACTAGCTTCGGATGGTACACCGTAAGTAAGCTTGATATGATTAAGCAGAACATTCAATTCATTAACAGATGGAAAGTCCTTTGATTTTGCTTCCATAGCCCTTTTAAATAGGGTTTTGTTATTTGTGTCCTTAAATGGAATATATAATTGATATGGATTATTGAGGTACCATTGATAAGATTCTGTTACGCCCTGCTCAGATATTTGAGCCACAAGGAATCCTTCTAAATCTGCGATAGAAACCGATGAGAATCTCAGATATTTACTAGCCACTTTTGATTCATCAGTTTTTTCGAGAGGTTCGTTCCATTGATAGAATAACACTGTGTCACAAGAATGAGACCTGTCTTCTAGAACTTGAAAGAGCTCTTCCACAGTCATTCCGACCCTGAAGTCGCTTATTTTGACATTAGTCAAACCAATATTTTGACTAGAGCAATAAATATTGATAAACACCGCTATCAAACACACTAATATTTTTTTCATAGACCTAACTCTTAAAGTAGAGCAACGTTCTTTAAATGGTACATTATATGTAACACCCACCTCCCTCCAATAATTTTTGAACTCATTAAACTCATCATGCGTCAAGCTGTTGATCCTTTTCTTCGTACAACATCATAGGTGATGATAGAGGCACCAAACTTGTCAAAAATATGTTTTATATATGTCAAAGATTACTCCCCGAAATGATACAACTCAAACCTGTGGTATACCAGACTAGACTTATGTTAGATTCTTACTCCGGGCCCCCCGATCCGCTTTGGAATGTCGGCGCCAAAAGTATGTGTAAATTCT
>JAYUZC010000197.1:0-2160 GCA_043752045.1 Bacteroidota bacterium
GCGCGATACGAGTACATGCGGCTTTATGAGTTTGAAGCTCACCGATGATAACAAGAACGAATCATATTATACTATCTGCCGGACGAAGGTTGGCAATGAGTGGATGTATCAGCTTATTAGCGGACGCGAGTCGCTATGTCCAAGCTGTCGATCATGGACGGTGCAGTTCGTAACGACACCTTCGACAACGATCTCGAATGTCACTTTTGAGACACCTGATTATCTTGAGGCAAGCGGTACCTATAAGTCCTTCAGACCTGAGTTATCAGGTGGCTTTTACGGAAGCTATATCTTTCCATTTACAAAAGGTTTTATTATCGGCGGCGGTATTGGCTTTAGTAATTTTTCGGGCACTGCCATATCGCAGCACTCATCGTTCATTCAGGATTCTATCTTCTATGGTGATAGCGCCGGCGCAGGGAAATCAAAACTCGTTGAAGAGTTTGCAACGACCGCTTCGCTAAGCTACCTCACGCTCAATGGGGGTATCTATCATTATTTTGTGCCTGAAAAACTCTATATTTATGGCGGACTTTCTGCTGGGTTCCTCTTGTCAGGGACTTACAATCAAACAGCAGAGATCCTCTATCCTGCAACGATAGATTATAACACAGGAGACCCGCAACGTAAGAGCACTGGATTACGTAAGAAGAATCTAACAAGTGGCAGCTTCCCAGAGCCAAATAACTTCTTGCTCGCGATAGAGATCGCGCCGGGTATGCAGTTCAAGCTCAATAAGAACTTCTCGCTTTTAACGGGCGTATCGCTTAACTTCCCAATATTCGATGTAGTCAATGACCTGAATTGGCATCTAACGAGCTTTGGTCTGCGCTTGGGATTACAGTATAGGAATTAGTTGGCGTTTGATCGGTATTCCTCTATCCCTGCAATACCTTTCGCTTCGACGATATTACATAACGAATCTTCACCTGTCCGATAATATCTGTATGTGGGGATGTCGGTCTTTTGTATTGTCGCTCCTCTTGTGACTGCTTTCTCGAAGAACTCCGTATCATCGCCGTAGAGAACGTCATTATATCCACCGAGCCGTGACCAGAGATCACGCCTAATAAAGAAGGTACCACCGACAGCACATTCGGATAAGTGAATCTGTGAGGATGGGTGATGCTTATCTGCAACATAAGGACTGCCGATGACCTCAATCCCTCCATGAAGGAGTTCAAGTGCAGGTTTGCTCGATAGAATATCGTAGCGTGAGTCGAGATGGTCAAGAAGATACTCATCATCGGAATCAAGAAACGTAAAGTAACGTCCAGTTGCAAGTGAGCAGCCGAAGTTACGGGCTAATGCCTGACCTTTGTTCGTCTGGTAATGGTACGAAATTCGTTTGTCGCTAAGATAGGGAGGGACAATCTCTTTGGTATTATCCGAAGAACCGTCATCAACGATGATAAGCTCCCAATCATCGAACGTTTGAGCAATGACGCTCTTAATTGCTCGCTCAACTATATATCCACGATTATACGTGCAGAGAATGATGGAGAACATCATATCACTCTCTCATATTCTTTCAGGTCTATCTTCCAGACCTTCACGCCGCAGTAGCGTGTGCCTTCAGGGCAGACCGGGCGTACGCTTGCCATATCACGAAGCGAGCAAGGCGGAAGGAGATACTTCCCGATAAGCGGGTGGACTTCGCGAATCTGATCTGCTTCGTCAACCGATGCGCGCCAAATCTCTTCCTGTGCGTTGTAGCATAGGCGCATCGCATGTTTGTGGTGCAATGAGAGAAGGTCGGCAGATTCAGTGAATCGGATGCTTGCTGCATTCGGAAGCATATACTCTGCGAACTCCTGACTCTCGCCAAGCTCTAATAATTTCTGATAACTCTTCCAAGACTCTTTTAGTGAGTTGTGGTAACGCTCCTGCGCTTCATCTGATGCATACGTAACAACGAGCGGTGTTTCGTAGTCAGGTGTGGCGGGGTCTATCTGTCGATGTAAGATAGGACGCGAACCCGGCGTCATGCGGTGGCGCTGATCTTGGGAATCAGCCGCATGAGAAAGCTTCTTCTGGAATGTGTAATGCACGTTGTGCATTGCACGTGAGAGCTTTGTTTGCGTTGTCAGTACCATCGTCTCGCCGAGTATAGTATTCTTCGATGGGTCAAGGACTAACTGAATTGCATCTTCATCGTTA
>JAYUZC010000198.1:0-13869 GCA_043752045.1 Bacteroidota bacterium
ACCTTATTTCATCGACAACCCAAAACTTATCCACAATGTATTCACACAAATACAAGAATTGTATTACTACTATTTTACGAAATTTTTTGTGTGGATAACCAAAAAACAGAATTTTTTATTTTGCTTTTGCAAGACTGCCGAGCGGTATTTTTTTTCTTGCGCCTGTAGTCGAAGGTAGGTGGATTACGGTATCATTAATAAATGCTTTAGCAAACCATGCAAACGCAAGCGCTTCTTTTGATTGCGATGGTATTCCAAGTTCATCCGAGATCTTGATAACTGCTTTACCCATTGCATGTTGCAGCCGCTCCATCAAATATCCGTTGCGTGTGCCCCCGCCGGATACGATGACTTCAAGGTCTTCATCTGGTGTGCATTGCGTAGCAGCAAGAGCTATCGTCCGCACGGTAAGCTCTGTCGCAGTTGCAATGGCATTTTCTGGTGCAAAACCTTCTTCGCGAATTTTATGCAAGAACATGTCAAGCAGTTCTTTCCCGAACAGCTCTCTGCCAGTTGATTTTGGCGGAGCTTGCAAAAAGTATTCATGCATGACCAGAACAGATAAAAACTGCTCATCTACTTTGCCGCTTTGTGCAATTGCGCCGTCTTTATCAAACGGAGTTTGAAAGTAGAGTGACGAGAGCGCATCGATAATCATATTTCCCGGACCGGTATCAAAAGCGATTGGCTCGCCTATAACAGGAAGATACGTTATGTTTGCAATGCCGCCGATATTAAGAATGATACGGTCATTGCTTGCTGAGTGGAAGAACGCCTCGTCAAACATCGGCACAAGCGGAGCACCTTCCCCACCAAGCGCAACATCTCCGCTGCGGAAATCACATACAACATCAATTCCCGATAATGCTGCAAGCGCAGCACCGGAGCCAAGTTGGAATGTTGCCCCTACAGGCGGAAGCTCTGCAAAGAGTGTCACAGGTTTTGGTAAATGACGAATCGTTTGCCCATGCAAGCCGATTGCGCGGATATCAACGCTCTTTACGTTTGCTTGGGTGAGTGCATCATTAACAGATGATGCATAAACCTCTGCAAGAAGGAAATGCGTACGAGCGAGTTCATCAATATCAACCAGCCGCTCGGTTGCGAACTTCATGAGTAACTCACGGAGCGCAGGAGGTATGGGTGATTCATGGTGATGAACTACCTTTGGAAAATCTGCAAGATCGGCAATGACGGTATCTATACCATCAATGCTGGTACCTGTCATAATGCCGATATAGAGTTCGCTCGGCATCGCTACTTTTTTGGAGCTGTGATAACGGAATCCTTCGTAGGTCTTTCCGATGGAGCGTCTTTATGTGTAGCTTGAACAATGACATAGTAGAGGAGCGCACAGACTATAAAAGCACCGATACGCACTACAAGAGAATCGCCTTTGATAAGCGATTGTATAAGAGGTGGTTTATCCTCTCTGTCATAGCCGCCATATCGTTTGCGAAAAAGAGCCATTACTTTTTAATCACTGATCCAACAATGAGAATACATCCTATACCTGCAACAATTGCAATAGAACGATAGACCCATACCCACGTCGTAACCGAGCTTGCCTTATCACCGAGCGCAAGCGAATGCTGGTGATAATACGTGCTCTCGATGTATGTGAAGATACATACTCCAAGAAGTATGAGTGCAAGCACGATGCGCGGTATGAGTTGCATTATCACCGTAGATCTTTCAGAGCTTCAAACATCTTTTTTGCCTTTTCGCGTTGCACGTAATGGTCAACTATCGGAAACGGATAATCTTTCCCAAGTTCAACGCCGTATGAGGCAAGCTCAATCGGCGAAAGAAGATGCGGCTCGTGTATCCATTTTGCAGGGATGTTCTGTAGTTCAGGTACGAATCGTTTAATGTACTCGCCATCAGGGTCAAACTTCTTTGATTGAAGATACGGATTGAAGATGCGGTAGTATGGCTGCGCGTCGGTCCCCGTCGAAGCAGACCACTGCCAGCCACCGTTATTCTGGGCGATATCGCCGTCAGTAAGATACTTCATAAAGTGAAGCTCGCCGTGCTGCCAATTAATCAGAAGGTCTTTGGTAAGGAAACTTGCGACGATCATTCGTGCACGGTTATGCATATAGCCGGTTTCAAGTAGCTCGCGCATCGCCGCATCAACGACAGGCACCCCTGTTCTTCCCTCTTTCCATGCTTGAAGATGTGGTTCATTCTCTTCCCACTTAATAAGCGAGTAACGCTTCTGGAATGCTTCACCTTCAACGCTTGGGAATGACTGCAAGATATTGTAATAGAACTCACGCCATAACAGCTCTGATATATACGTATCTGCTCCAAGCTTTGAATCAGGGTTCTTTGCCGCTATTGCAAGCGACTCTCTGATCAGCCGACGAACTGAGATAGTACCAAACTTCAAATGTGCCGATAGCTTCGATGTTCCTTTTGCAAGTGAAAGTCCATCGCGCATATCTTTGTACTCACCGATATTTGTCTTCTTCCACTGGTTCCAGAGTTCTATTGCAACAGAACTTCCACCAATTTGCAACCTATTTGGCGAGAGGTCATCCGTCGGAAGTTTATCAATACTTGGAAGCGAATATGAAGAGATTGAGTCTATCTTGCTATATGGCTTATATGATGAAGGTGCTTTACTAAGAGCCGTCGCTTCGTCAAGCCGTTGCCATACATTCTTCTTGAAAGGTGTATACACTGTGTATGGGTTTCCTTCGCCGGTTACAACCTCACCCTTCTCAAAGAGAACATTGTCTTTAACGCCAATGCAAGTTACATCAAGCTTACGTACTTGGGAAAAAGCTATCTCATCTCTAGCTCGCTCGTATCCTTCATAGTTATTATCATAGTATACATGCGTTGCATTGGTTTCTTCTATTAGCTTGACTAATGACTCATTCGTTTTACCGCTTCGGATGATAAGTCGTGTACCTGCATCTTTGTATTGGGATTCAAGATTGCGAAGAGATTCAATAAGAAATGCTAATCGGTTGGTAAAGCCGAATGTAGGACGCTCTGCATCCCATAAGTGTGCGAGGACAACCTCATCACTCGCGGCGAGAGCCAGTGCAATGGTTCTGTTATCATCAAGTCGAAGATTTCGGCGCAGCCAGACGATTGAAGTCATAATAAAAAAAAGAAAGGGAGAGATACCAATCTCTCCCTGACTACTAACGACAATAGGTTGTAAATGTTACTTTGCAATAAGCTTATAGTGTGAGCTTGTCATTTCACCGTCAATTACGAGACGTGCAATATACATACCCGATTCCGGCACGGACACTCTTGCTTCCTGTGAGCCGGCTGTCATCATACCGAGCGACCAGCGAGATACTTCTCTTCCAAGAGCGTCAATAACGACTACACCTACCTCCGCTTCGCGTTCAAGTGAAAATCGAAGCGTTGTTCCGTTCACATCACCCGAAAGAAATGGGTTCGGATAGTTCGATACGATACGCGAACCGCTCACTCCATACGAACGCGGTACACTCACCTTGTCTTCTTCCTGGATAAGCTGCACTGCATCAACCTTGAATCCGGTTGAGCCAAGGGCAATAGTCAAATTGGCAACCGTATAATCCATATCAGGAAGTGTGATGACATTTAACCCTTCATGCAATAAGTAATATGGTGTTGAATAGAGAATACTTTCATCAATAGCAAGTTTATCGAATTTGATAAGTCCGGCTGAACTATCGGATGGATGATGTTTTTGACAATACACATGTACGGTGGCACCTTTTTTTATCGTGCGCGATCCTTTCCCATCCTTTGTCTTAAAAAGAAGTTCTATCTCTGCGCCGTTGCCAAAGAGTGCAAAGTTATTATCTGATTGATTAAGAATCAATTCCGGCGAGGTAATGCCCGAAGAAAGACTATACCGTATTGAATCCGCCCAAACGGAATCTATGACTACTGCTGCTTGTGCACTTACACCAAGAAGCAGAAAAAACGCGAGGAAACTGAAGCAAATTTTCATAAGCGTAATGATTACTGTGTACTCATAGAATAACTCCGCATAGGGGGCAAAAGTTACTCTTCTTAAGGCAACAATTTTCGGAAAATTGACCTCAGCAATTCCCATTGTTTCTCCATATCTTCGCTTACAAGCTTTAGGTCAGCCAAAACAGGCATAAAGTTGGTATCACCATTCCAACGGGGGACAATGTGCCAGTGCAGATGGTCCTCTATGCCCGCTCCGCCCGATCTGCCTAAGTTCATGCCGATATTATAGCCATGGGGCTTGACAAGTTCATTAAGGGCAGTCTGTGCCGTCTGGAGGAGCTTCATAGCATCGGTAAGTTCTTGAGGTGTTAACAATGCAAAATCAGCAGTATGACGATTCGGGACGATCATCATGTGCCCACTATTATACGGGTAAAGATTCATGATGACAAATGCATGTGAAGAGCGATGAATAACGAGCCGTTCTTTATCTTCACTTACTGGAAGCGCAGAGCAAAAGACACATTCATTTTTTTGCTCGGTGGGCGACTTAAATGACTCTATGTAACGTGATCGCCACGGAGAAAAAAGCCGTTTCATGCTTACGATACCTTTGCTTTCTTTCGGTTAATGAATTTCTTGATTGTATCCGGACCAAGCAACCCTTGCGGACGGGAGATCATAAGAATAATAAGCAAAAGCGAATAGATGATCATACGGTATTCACTGAACTCTCGTAACGCCTCGGGTAATATCGTAAGTATGATGGCAGCAATAATAACACCAACCGTTGAGCCCATGCCGCCCAATATCACCATTACCACTATCTCAATAGATTTCAAGAAGGTAAAATCATCGGGCGTGATGTTATACTGAAAGTGAGCAAAAAGTCCGCCGCCGATTCCTGCAAAGAACGAACCGAAGACAAATGCCTTTACTTTAAAGCGTGTAGTGTTCACTCCCATCGCTTCTGCGGCTACTTCATCATCACGAACAGCAAGGAATCCTCTGCCATATGTAGAATTCACAAGCGTCTCTACAAAGTAGACAACAAGAGCGGCAATACCAAATACCCAAAGGAACGTCGTAAGATGAGGTACTCCAAAGCCACGCGCTCCACCTACATAACTAACGCCGTCGATCTTAAAATCTACATTCTGAATGATAACACGGATGATCTCATTAAATCCAAGTGTAACGATTGCGAGATAATCGCCTTTAAGTCGCAAGCTCGGGATACCAACGACAAGCCCCATAACCGCCGCGCAAAGTCCGCCGACAAGGAGCGAGACGCCAAGCACACCTGCACCTTCAAACCCATCCATAGACCAACCATGTGTTGTAAGGTATGTTGAGGCAATCGCAGAGAGATATGCACCAGTCCCCATGAACCCTGCATGTCCGAGCGAGAACTGACCGGTGAAACCGTTGATGAGGTTCAAGCTCGTCGCCATCGTCATGTTAATGCCGATGAAGATAATGATAGAAAAATAGTACGGGTCGAGATGCCCTGTCACGAAGGATAACCCTGTGAGAACTGCGAGAACGATGAGAAATGTAATCGGTGGTTTCATACTTTCTCTACCTCATTCTTTCCAAGGATTCCACTTGGTTTATACAATAGAATACCTATAAGTATGATAAATGCTATCGCGTCGCGATAGGTCGAGAGGAATGTACCTCCGACGAACGACTCAATGATGCCAATAATAAATCCGCCAAGTGCCGCGCCAGGGATATTACCGATACCACCAAGCACTGCCGCTACGAATGCCTTGAGTCCGGGCATAATACCCATGAGAGGGTCAATGCTCGGATACTGCGAAGCATAAAGTATTCCGCCTGCGGCAGCAAGTGCGCTACCAACCATAAACGTGAAGGTAATCACAGAGTTGATATTGATACCCATCAAGCTTGCCGCCTGTTGGTTGTGGCTCACCGCTCGCATTGCTGTGCCTATCTTCGTTTTCATGACGATGATACGAAGTATAAACATCAGTGAAAGCGAGACAACAATAACTATCGCCTGCACCATATTGATAGTGATAAGCGCTGATTTGATTAGCGGCTTATCAGAAAGTATCTCCGGGAATCCGCGCGGAGTTGCGCCGAAGAGTAACTGCGAAAGATATTCCAAAAAGAGTGAGACGCCAATCGCGGTAATAAGAACCGTCAGCTTCGGACGTGGACGCAATGGGCGATATGCCAAGAACTCAATGAGCGCGCCGAAAAGAGCGCAGAATGTCATGGAGATAAGAAACACGGAAACTGCCCCCATCACGGAGCCAATGGGAAAAACGTGCGCAAGCAAATTCGCCGCAAAATACCCAACGTACGCACCGACCATAAAGATATCGCCGTGTGCGAAGTTGATAAACCGCAGCACACCGTATATCATCGTATAGCCGAGCGCTATCAGGGCATAGATTGCCCCGAGCGAGATTCCATTGACAAGCTGTTGTAAAATATCACCCATCTAGACACGAACTTTCTACTACAAAGATACCGAAAAATCGGGTTGCTTGCATCAAGAGACGGCTATAAACAGAAAGGGCACACTTGCGGTGTGCCCCTACGATATAAAAATCAAGCTGTTTACTTTGTCGGAGCTGCCGGCTTAAATTCCGTCAGTGCTTCGCCTTTAGAGCCAATACGCTGGGCGAACTTGAACTTACCGTCCACAATCTGGAGTATCGTAAGCGGCTTTTCAGCATTACGCTCACCGTTGATGGTTATCTTACCCGTGATACCACTAAAGTCCTTCGTAGCTGCAATCGCGTCGCGGAGCTTCTGTCCCTCGGTTGCGCCAGCACGTTTGATAGCATCGGCAAGGATAAGCGCGGCATCATAACCGAGCGCACTCATAGCATCAGGGTTTGAATTGTACTTTGCCTTATACTTCGTGATAAAGTTCTGCACTGCAGGGTCGGGGTCTTCAGCGGAGAAGTGATTAGAGAAGTAGGTATTATTGAACTCCGCTTCTGCGCCCTTGGTAAGTTCTTCGGAATCCCATCCGTCGCCGCCAAGAAGCGGTACATTAAGACCAAGTTCACGTGCTTGACGTACGATAAGCGAAAGCTCGCTATAATAACCGGGGATAAAAATAACATCAGGGTTCGATGAGCGGATAGAGGTAAGCGCGGCGCGGAAATCCTTATCGCCTGATGAGTATGATTGCTCGCTCACTATCTCGCCGCCGTTCGCCTTGAACGTCTTGCGAAATGCATCTGCCAGTCCGAGAGAGTAATCCTGTTTTGTATCAAGTAAGATAGCTGCGCGTTTTGCAGAGAGCGACTTCATCGAGAACTGTGCAATTGCTTCGCCCTGGAACGGGTCGATAAAACAGATACGGAAAATGTAATCACCTATCTTCGTAACGTCTTCGTTCGTAGAAGCGGGCGAGATCATAGGTATCTTGTTCTGCTGTGCGATCGGTCCGCCTGCCTTTGAACGTGTCGAAGCAACTTCTCCGAGAAGTGCAATGACCTTATCCCTGTTGATAAGCTTCTGCACTGCTTTGGTAGCATCTTCTGCCTTAGACTGGTCGTCTTCGGTGATGATCTTTATCTTTTTGCCAAGTACACCGCCGCCGCCATTTATCTCGTCAACGGCAAGTAGGATGCCTTTATCTGCCGACTGCCCGAACGTAGCAGTCTGACCTGTCATCGAAGCATAATGTCCGACAAGTATTTCCTCGCTGTTGGCATCCGCTTCTTTTTTACAAGAAGTGAACATGAGCGCAGCGAGTGCTGTAAGAATCAGAGAAGTAAATGTAAAATTCTTTTTCACGTTGGTAGAGAGTTTATTAAGTAAGACACAAATGACAGGTTTTTAACTGCAAAAACGGGTGTGAAGTTGCGAGAAAGTGAAGGGAATGGTATCCTCAACTCAACTCCCCCAGTCCCTCGGGTAGCGGAAATCAGTGTTGATGGTGCGGCCTGTTATCTTGGCGATGACGGGTGGGAGGCGTTTGAACTGTGTACGCATCACCATCTTCTGGATGCGTTTGATGTACTCGGGGTCGTAGCCGCGCTTCACGAGTTCTTCGCTAGTCTCGCGCTGATCTATCATGTAATAAAGGAGCAAATCAACATCGCGGTAGCTGATGCCCATTTCCTGTTCGTCGGTTTGTCCAGTCCATAGGTCTGCGCTCGGGGCTTTCTCAAGGATGCTCTTGGGCACACCAACTTCTTCGCTTAACTGCCAGACCTGCGTCTTGTAAAGATCGCCGATAGGGTTCAGAGCACTTGCATTATCACCGAACTGCGTTGTGTAGCCCAGCAAGGCTTCTGTTTTATTCGATGTCCCGATGACAAGTGCGTTAAGTTTAGCAGAGCGGTCATAAAGAACGATCATTCGCTGACGTGCCATTACGTTTCCGCGTCGGAGGTTTGTCATGTCGGGATTCGCCGCAAAGTACGGCTCGCACATCGGAGTTATCTCAACTACTTCATGTGAGACACCGAGGTCTTCGACTACCTTCATTGCATCGGATAGTGAATCGGGACTTGAAGTTATATATGGCATCAAAACACAGTGGACATTCTCTGCGCCGATAGCACGGGCTGCGAGGTAGGTTGAGAGAGCGGAGTCCACACCGCCGGAAAGACCAATAACAGCTTTCCCAAATCCGACACGCCCAAGCTCATCACGTAGGAATATCTCAAGTACTTTGAGAGTTTGTGGGATGTTGAGGTGTAGTGGATTCACAGGATATTATGATAATGATGCAAGTCCCCTCTTGAGTCGCTCGACGCCTTCACGAATATCATCCTTCGATGCTGCGAAGGAGAGTCGGACGTAACTGCTATCACCAAAACTTGTACCTGATACAAGCGCGATACCAAATGTCTCCAAGAGCATAACGCAAAGCTCATCAGCCGTATGTACGATTGTCCCATCAGGCATTGACTTGCCGAGATAGTACGATACATTGAAGAACACATAGAACGCGCCTTCTGCTTTTGTAAAGGAGATATGCGGTACTGTCTGCATAAGCTCTGTAACGAGGTCGCGACGCTCTTGGAATGCCTGACGCATCATCTCCACAGAATCCTGCGGACCGGTCAATGCTTCCATCGCAGCGCGCTGGCTGATAGATGAAGGATGCGAGACTGCCTGAGATTGCAGACGAGCCATCGCATAGATCGCCCACTTTGGTCCCGTAGCAAAACCTAAACGCCAGCCCGTCATTGCATACGCCTTCGAGAGACCATTGACGGTGATAACTTGATCAGCAATTTCTGCTACCGAGCCGAGCGAAAAATGTTTGATGCCGTCAAACGTAAGCTTCTCGTAAAGCTCATCAACCAACACAAGAATACCCGACTCTTTAATGATAGGGACAAGCGCACGAAGTTCTTCTTCGGTATAAACAACACTCGTGGGGTTGACAGGTGTATTGAGCATCAGCATACGCGAACGGTCTGTAAGCGCATCAGCTAACTTTTGCGGCGTGAGTTTCCAGTTCTCTTCTTGCGTTGTCTCGATGATAACAGGAGTTGCCTCCGAGATAGATGCTATCGCTGAATAGCTTGCCCAAAACGGAGATGGCATGATTATCTCATCACCTGTTTCGCAGAGTGCTATGAGTGCATTACCAAGCGCATGTTTACCGCCTGAAGTAATGATGACTCTATCGGGAGCGCTATCAATGCCGTTATCACGCTTGAACTTCTCTGCTACTATAGCGCGAAGCTCGGGCATACCATTAGCGGCAGTATATTTTGTAAAGTTCTCGGTGATGGCTTTGATGCCTGCCTGCTTAACGTTCTCCGGTGTCGGGAAATCAGGTTCGCCTGTCGAGAGCGAAACAATAGAGCGGCCCTGCTTGCGAAGTTCTTGTGCACGAGCTGCGATAAGCAGCGTCGGTGAATCTTCACAATGCTCCATACGAGCGGCTACTCTTTCAATAGATGTTTCTATCATTCTTCCTCTTACGATTTATTGTTGAGCGCATCTATGACGCACTTGGGTACAAAGCTCGTGATGTCACCGTTATACTTAGCGAGTTCACGAACGATGGTCGAGTTGAGATACGTATAGCGTTCATGCGGCATCAAAAAAACTGTTGTGATGTCGCTAAGTTTGCGGTTCATTAGTGCCATCTGAAATTCGTACTCAAAATCCGAGAGTGCGCGAAGCCCACGAACTATTGCCGTCGCACTTTTTGCTCTTGCATAGTCAACAAGTAAGCCCGTGAAATTCTCTACCGTGATATTGTTCTGGTTCGGAAGGACTTCTGCTATCGCCTGCTTTACCGTATCTCGACGTTTTTGTTCAGAAAAAAGCGGTGACTTCCCACTTGCTGTCGATACTGCGACCACTACCTCGTCAAATGTCTCTGCGGCACGAGCAAGAACGTCAAGATGCCCGAATGTTATCGGGTCGAACGTCCCTGGGTATATTGCTCGGCGAATTGCCATTAACCGGTTGCTGGTATTCTTTTGAGTAGTGTAAACTGCGCCTCACCGACCGTAACTTCTCGCAATATAGCCACTTGCGGTGGTGCAATTACAGAGCTTCCGGCGCGATGCTCGCATATAACAATTGAATCCGGCAATAAAAGCCCTGACGAAAAGAGAATCTCCGGCAGTGTTGTTAAGGTTCTGTCATCGTCGTAAGACGGGTCTGCAAAGACGAGGTCATACGCTCCTGATGCACTCGAAAGCCATTTATAGACATCTAATTTGATAACTGATACGACCTTCTCTACATCAAGTGCTTGTATGTTTGCGGCGATAGCATCAAGTGCTTTTCTGTCATTCTCTACGAATGTTATATGGCTTGCGCCGCGGCTCAATGCCTCAAAACCGAAAGCGCCGGAGCCGGCGAAAAGGTCAAGTACACTTACTCCTTCTAAGTCAAAGTTATGAGAAAGGATATTAAAGAGTGATTCACGTGCCCGGTCTGTTGTCGGACGAGTCGCCTCACCCTTGGGAGTGATTATTGTACGGGAGCGATATGTGCCTGCTATAATTCGCACTTAGTTGAGCTTCAAATACTGCTTCATCTTTTCAAATTTCTTTTCTCCGATACCTTCAACGTTCATAAGTTCTTCAAGCTGACGGAAGCTGCCTCGCTTCGAGCGGTATGAGAGAATCCTATCTGACATCACTTCCCCAACACCGGGCAATCTCATTAACTCTTGCTTCAATCCTTTGTTGAGTGAAATGGATGATAGTTCTAATCCTTCTGTCTTGGAGCTTTTACGTGGTGTTGGCTCATTTGTATCTGATGGGTTTGGGGGTGTCCAAAACTTGAGCGAGTCTTCGGGAATACGGGCAGTGCTCAGCACATGGAAGATGCTGTCTTGTGTTCGTTGCGCTGCAACGTACGAATTAGGTGCAGTCGGCGGAACAAGGACATACCATAATTCCTTTCCGCCACGATAAAGTAACACCGCAAACCCTATCCCAAGAAAAAGCAATACTGCTTTATACTCCTTTGGTGTCAGGAGCTTGAGCGCAATATCATCGGCTTTGGTCTTAATGCGTGAGATGAACTCCGCGAGCGTCATTATCTTATGAGAACATGTTCTTCAAGTTCTCAAAAATACCTGATTCTTCGGCTTGTGGCCCGGAATCTGTATTTTCTGCTTTATGGAATTGTCCCTGACTTTTTTTGAAATGCTCCATACCTGCAAGCTTCTCAATGAGAGCTTTCTCTTCTTTGTTCAGCTTTGTCGGAGTAACGATATTGATACGCACGAGCTGATCACCCTTCGAGTTGCGATTCAAGTGCTGTATGCCCTTATCGCGCATACGAAGTATGTGTCCTGCCTTTGTACCTGATTGTATCTTCAAGAGTGCCTGACCTGAAAGCGTCGGGACTTGTATCTCACCGCCAAGCGCAGCTTGCGGGAATGTGAGGTCGAGATCAAGAATAACATCGTCGCCGTCACGGATAAATACTTCATGCTCAAGTTCTTGAATGACAACAAGCGCATCACCAGCTGCTCCACCGCGACGACCTACATGACCTTGACTTTGAAGTGTTAGATAATTACCATCGTTCACTCCGGCAGGTATCTTTACCTTCAAAGTGCTTTCTTCTTGAAGTCGTCCTTCGCCGGAACATGCACTGCACTTATCTTTGATCGTTGTACCAGCTCCTTGGCATGAGGGGCAAGTCGTAACATTTACGAACTGACCAAAGCCCATAGAGCGGACTTGACGGACTTGTCCTTGCCCACTGCATGTCGTACACGATTGGACACCGCCGGTGCCTTTTGCACCGGTCCCACTACACGTACCGCATCTGCGATAATGTTTGACCTTTACTGTCTTTTCTACGCCGACTGCAATCTCTTCGAGCTTAATCGGAATGCGTAGTTGTATATCGGCTCCGCGTTCGGGTCCAGCTTGTCGTTGCTGTTGCCCACCACCAAAGAATGAATCAAAGATGCTGCCGCCACCGCTAAAACCGGAGAAGATATCAGAGAACTGCGAGAAGACATCGTTCGCATTTGAATACTGATGATAATCATTGCTGCGCATACCTTGATGACCAAAGCGGTCGTAGCGAGCGCGTTTATCACCATCGCTTAAGACTTCATATGCCTCGGCTGCAACTTTGAATTTTTCTTCTGCTTCCTTATTGCCTTGATTTCGGTCAGGGTGATACTGCATCGCCATTTTGCGATACGCTTTCTTTATATCATCCTCGGAAGCACCCTTCTCTATCCCTAAAACCTCGTAATAATCTTGCTTCATATTTCTTTATGCTTCCGCTTGTTTTGCGACAATAACTTTTGCGTGACGAATAACCGTCTCATTCAACATATATCCTTTTTGTACTTCAGTAGTGATAGTACCTGGCTCAAGATCTTCTCGTACTTCCTCCATGAGCGCATCATGAAGATGAACATCAAAGTGTTTGCCAACTGACTCGATAACTTTCACGCCGTACGATTCTAATACCTTCTGAAAGTTCTTATAGACAAGTTCAACGCCTGTATCAAGATGATTCTTCTCTTCGGGCTTGACAAATGATAGCGTACGCTCAAGATCATCGAGCGTCGAGAGAAGATCTGTAACAAGTCTCTTGTTTGCTTCAAAGATAAGCTGAATGCGTTCGCCATCATGGCGACGACGCATGTTATCCATCTCTGCCGTTCGGCGCAAGAGTTGATCCTTCACATCCGAAAGCTCTGCCTCAATTGCTGCGAGATGCTCTTCGGGAGAACTAACCTGTTCTTCTTCTATTGTTTCTACTTCTTCTTTGTCTTTCTTAAACATATTATCTAAAACACCCATACTTTTATTTAATAAATGTGTGTGACATTGAACGTGCCACATAATCAACGAGCGGGGCGATACGCGCATAATCCATTCGTTTCGGGCCGATGACGGCTATCGTGCCTCGCTGTTCACCTATCTGATACTTTGTTGAGACAACGCTATAGTTGAGCATTCTCTCATCATCTAATTCACTGCCTATACGGATTTTCACTCCATCTGTTCCCAAATCATTTATTGCGGAGATCATTCCGGAACGTTCGAGCACATGGATCACCACCTCTTGATTTTCCATAAGTTCAATAATGCTTTGGAATTCCTCATCAGAGTAACTAACCTTTTTTTGAAATTCAGGTTGGGAAAATATATTATTTGCGCCGGCAAGTTTTACTTTCTCCGTCCCAGGATCTTCAAAAAGTCGATCCGGTGAATTAATAAATACTCGCAGAATCGCTTTTTCTTCCTCCTTCAGGTCTTGAACACTATCTCGGAAGATAGCACGAACTTCGCGAATTGATCGCCCTGATAAACGCTGATTTAAGATAGAAGTGAGTTCATCTATTCTGGTGCGAGCAATGTCTGTATCAGTCTCAAGTGTGACGGTTCTTACCCTTCCACCTGATACAGAAAGGACTACAAGAATGCGTGATGAAGACAGCTGGACTATCTCTACCCGCTCAAGTACGCCCTCATC
>JAYUZC010000199.1:0-2155 GCA_043752045.1 Bacteroidota bacterium
CTCCGGTGAACATCAACTCTATCGTGAAGGTCAGGTCGCCGAACCAGAAGAGGACGTTGAGTATTGGAAGGGCAACAAGCCAATAGAGACCTGTTGTGAAGTAGAGAGCAGATTCTTGATTCGATAGATAGCGTGCGGTGAGACCCGTAAATGCAAGTCCGATAACGAATGACCCGACGAGCGTCAGATGCCATACGAAATAATTCTCTGTGCCTGCAGTATGAGTGAGTACCCAAATAGTCGCAGCAAAGAGCGGGCGGTAGCTTCGGACGATCTCACCTTTTATTGGGTCAAAGGCATCCCAGAATGTATGTTCCCGCGCCCAGTCCATGTGCAGGACATCATCGAGGCGGAAGGGCATCTGATAAATAGTCGTAAAAACAATAACGAGTACGACAGCCCCTATAAGAAATAGAATGTCGAGATATTTATAGATGATAGGTCTCGCCATCCGTTACTTCAAGAACTCCGTCGTATCGACTTGAATGTCTTGTGGTTTAACCGGCGGTGGCATGTAGGTTTGGATCTGTTCGTATGGCTCAACCCCTACGCCGAATCCCTTGACAAGCCGAATGCCAATGATAGCTGCAAAGAGCATAGCTACGACCGTGATCATTTGCAGGACAACATATCCGCCGCGAAGGCCTGCACCTGTTTCGGGCACATCCATCTTTTTGACAAACAGCAGACGGTAGCAGACAAGCAGTACAACAAAAAAGAATGCGCCAAGCGATGCAAAACGATGAAGCATTGCTACGGTACTTGCTTTCTCGGAAATGAACGCAGTTGACTCCGCAAGAAAACCGGTTACGACCGAGAGTACTGTACATCCCACGCCGATAAGCAAGGCATTCCATCCGAACTCCGTCATGGTCGCTCGTGCTCTCATCCTTCCGAGGAGTTCGTAGATGATTCCTGTTACAATAAGTGCTACTGAAAAGTAGTTAAAGAGTGTATGTAGATCGCCGAGGTGCATATTCGTATGTATTTTGTACTACAAAACTAAGACATTTATTGACCGAGTAACGTTAAGTCGTACATGCAAATTTCCCGCGGACGGTTTCTTGCCCTTTACGGGCTTATGTGCCTGATATGGGGCTCGACGTGGTTGGTCATCCATATCGGCGCAGATGCAGGTTTACAACCATTTACGGGAGCCGCTATCCGTTTCGGGCTTGCAACACTTATCATGTGGATATGGGTGAAGTGGGAAGGGACTCCATTCCCATCGGTCAAGAGAGAAATTTGGTGGGTGATACTCATTGGTCTCTTAAGCAACGGCATTTCATTTTCTATTGTCTATTCAACGGTGAAATATGTCCCATCCGGACTTGCCGCAGTTATTTTCGGGACAATGCCACTCTGGACAGCAATCTTTGCACACTATGGAATAGAAGCGGAGCAGTTATCTGCTTCAAAGGTTATTGGGATATTACTTGGTATTCTCGGTATCGGTGTTATCTTTTATCCGCAGATAGGGGAGGTTGACCCTTCTGTCATTTCTGCAATGCTTCTGCTTGTTGGCTCACCAATAATAAGTGCGATGAGTGCAGTATTCACCAAAAAACATACACATCATGTCTCGCCGATAATGCTCAATGCAATTACGACGCTTATTGGGTTTATATTTATTGGAAGTTTGGCATTTATTGCGGAAGACCCGTTTGCAATGCCGATTAACGGGACGGCTATATGGACAATATGCTACCTCGCAATCTTGGGGACGATAGTAAGCTTCGTAACATACTTCCGCTTGATGAAAGTAACTGCGGCTGTTACGATGTCATACGTAGCGCTTATCACCCCTATCATCGCCATCATCCTCGGCTGGGCAATTCTTAAAGAGCAACTTGGATTCCACGACTTCATCGGTGCTGCACTTGTGATGGCAGGAGTTACCCTGTCGCTGCGTAAATCTTAACGAGCGAGTATAAGCTTCTCTCGCTTTACCAGACCATCAGAAGTGTATTCAAAAATATATGCACCATTGACAAGTGAACCGGGGATAGCTAACTCCGTTTCATTGCCTCCGTTATTTATTATGTATGTGTGAACTACCTTTCCTACAACATCTCTTAGTACTAACGAGCTGTTTACTGGTAAACCATTGGTCCTGAGGGTGACCTTCGAACCTGTGACGGGATTTGGATAAAGT
>JAYUZC010000200.1:0-5749 GCA_043752045.1 Bacteroidota bacterium
ATTGTATGCGCGGCTTGATGACAGAGTAAAGCAGATCACGCCACTCATCATAACCTGCCAAGTCACGCCAACGGAAATTATCAAGCCACTCACCGAACATCATGAGTTTTGTCACTGCCTCTTTGGCTTGGGGGTTGAGTTCTGTTTGGGCAAGTACATCTTTCTTAAACTCTGATTCTTGCAACGCAATGTCATGGACGATCACGTTAATATCATCTTCCGGCGGAAACTCACGTTCAGGATAATTTGAAAGACGAATAAGTTGTTGGTTATGTATTGCGTTGAGCGGACGATTGATAAGAACGCCAATGTTATTCCGTTTTGCAAAATCAATTATTGAGAGCGATGCCTTCTCGTGGTTGAGTTCATTCACTCCGCCTTGCTCGAAAAGATTCATTGGCAGTTGAATCACTGCGAAGTGCGGACCGGCATGATTCATTACTGTTTTGAGCGAAGTTCTATCAACAGTCCCTTCGGCTTTCACAAACGTGTTAGAACTAATACCGTAATATTTTATTCGCCCTTTTGCCACTTCTTTTTTAAGCTGTGCAAACGCTCTTCGGATACGGTCATCGTACATATCGCGAGCTTCATCTTCAGGCATGTTATCTTTTACTGCCCACTGTAGAAAGTATTCAGGATTGTGAAGAAGATATACGTCAATGGTATCTACATTGAGTCGTTCAAGCGAACGCGTTATTTGGTCATGGAGAAAATCAGGATGAATCGAATGCCAAAGTCCATTTCCATATTTTACTAACTCTGCATACTCGGTGCCACTCTGTGGTGTTTCATCACGTAGTCGTGCGACCTCCTCTGATATCCTTTTATAATTCTCACCTTGAATGTACCCGCCTTTTGAAACAAGTATAATCTCCTCGCGAGTTATCTCACCCATTGTTATCATTGACTCCAGCACTTCACCAATGAGCCGTTCGGAATATCCGTCAGAATAATTAGCAGAGGTATCAATCACATTAACACCCATTCGTATCGCTTTCGAAATAGCGGCATGATGATCGGCAACACGGACATCTACACGATAAGTACCAAAGCCAACCGGAGAACAGATCAGTCCCGTTTTTCCAAGCGTTTTATAGGTCTGACTGAACGTAAGGTTACGCTCGCGCATACGAGAAGTTCCTTCAAAAGTAGCGTGTCCTGATATTGGCATAGTTCTTTAGTTATTGGGCGAAGTAAACAACGAAATCACGGCAGGCAATCCCAACAACTGACATGGTATTCGGGTGTAATCTATATCCTGTTATGTATGTTTAATATCTATAACCTCCCAATCACAAATACTATAACAAAATGAAAGAGAAAGACGTCGTACACGTCACACAAAAGACCCCACGTTCTCGAACAAGAAAAATACTCTATACTGCCATAGCAGTTGTGGTTGTTTTTGCCATATCCGCTACAGTTTTGGTAACTCTGTTTCCAAATACGCTTATCCATCTTGTGGTAGAGCCAAAGCTCAAACAGATCGTAACTGATCGTCTCGGACATAGGTACGCCCTTGAAATGAAGAGCATCAAGCTATCAGACGGGAAAGACAGCTTGATACTTTTGGGAGTTCGTATTGTTGATAACGGCAAGACAGCTGACGGTTCGACTGATACTTCTGCATTAAATTTCGGCGTTGCGACTCCGTTAGATCGTTTAACTACCGATACTGTGGTGATCGCCGGACTTGACTATTGGAAACTCATCTTTCAACAAGGTCTTTTTGCCGATACTATTTCAATCGGTTCACCGCAGATATACTTACGTCCCGGTACACTTCCAAAATTTGAAGAGAATACAAATCTGCTGCCGAGTTTTCTCCCTGCGGTTTCAGCAAAATTGATACTGATAAAGAATGCCGAAGTATATCTATCCGAGGAGATCCAAATAAAAAGCATAACAAAATCCAGTACAACGAACTCTGGTCCATCCGAACTTGCGGAAACACGATTACGCGGTGTCAACGGACTCCAACAAAATAGCGGGGGTGTACTCGTTAAAAGAGCAAATCTCGAATTCCGTGATTTCTATCTTGATGAAGTAATTTTCCAACAAGGCATCTCAACATTCTACTGTAAGAGTGCTATATTCAACGCCGAAGATATCTCCCATGTTGATTCTCTCGGGGTTACTGATATTTATGTCGAAAAGGTAGAAGGAAACCTTATTGACTCTTCAATGAATGTCTATAACGTTGTAGGCACAAAACTCATTGAAGAAGTCAGACAAACTTCTATTAAGCACATTGAGTTTGTCGGGCTTGATTGGTATAAAGCACTTGCGGGAAAAGGTTTACATGGAAGAAAAGTTACAGTCAATTCTCCTATGCTATACTTGCAGGACGTAGCCGATATACGTCCGCATCCCATGTTACATTTTGCATCAAGCGATCTCATACCGTTGCCTAGTCTTCTGCCAAACGTTATCATAGATAATATTACAATTGCAGATGCAGAGATGCATGCACTTCTTCCTGAGAGTCGCAGTGTCAGTTCGCTCAAACGGATAACGATGTCGTTAGATAAGTTTGCACTTGATAGCTCTACCCCATTCACAAATATCTCATCGTTCTTTAGTGAACGTGCACGATTTGGCATTCAAGGCGGAAGTACACTTTCAACTGCATTAGGTACATTATATATAGGCACAGTAAATGGCACCGAGAAGTCGGTCGCTATTTCAAATATTCGTTTGAACCCATCGCTCAAAGAACTTGACCTAGTCAGGGTAAAGAAGGTAGAGATCAGTGGAGTCGATATATGGAAGCTCTTGATGCGCGAAGGGTTCTTTTGCTCAGGCGTGAAAGTACTTCACCCCGCTATCTATCTTAATAAAAGTTTGACACCTCCAATCACAAGTTTTGATTCTCTTTTGCAATCCGATCCACTTGTAATGATTCGTACGTTTAAAGACTATCCGCTACCTGCAATATTGCCCGTTGCAGGTGTCGGTGCTATTTCTATATCGAATGCCTCTGTTCACGGTATTCATATCTTTGATGACAATAATAATCCATCAAAAACTGGAGATTCTCTACGAGCGATTACCCTTTCACTCAAGAACTTCAAACTTGACGAAAGTTCATGGACTCGTAAGCGCGGTATGCTCTTTAGTGATGCGGCTACGTTTTCAGTGGGTGCAATGAAACAACATACTCCCGGAGCTACCAATCGGTATAGTGAAGGCGGAATAAAAGGAGACCTTCGCAAACGTACACTTACAATTGACTCAGTTGCAATGACTCCTGTGATCAGCCAAGACTCATTTAGTACTGCATTTAAATATCGTACTGAACGAATTGACATCTTTGCACCAAAGATCGAGATAACCGGAGTGGACTATCAAAAACTTCTATTAGGAGATGGCATCTTCGCAGATAAGATCGTCGCTGATAATTGGAAAATAGATATCTTTGGTGATAGACGTCAGCCAGAAGAGCCGCGCACTAAAAGAGATAAGTTTCCCCATGAGCTATTACAGCAAATACGTATGCCCTTTGGGCTGAATCAATTACTTACTAAGGGCGGCGATCTTACCTTCAGTGAACGTTGGTATGATACTGCTGCACCTGCAACGATCACGCTCAATGATATTAATCTCCGCGTTGGGGCAGTATCAAACCGTATGAGCAAAAAAACATCGTCGATGTCAACATCGATCGTTGGTGATATGAAGTTCCTTAATGCCGGCTTAGTTACTCTTAATGCCGAGTATCAACTTATGGATCCTCGTTTTGCACTTACTGTACACGGAAAACTTGGCAGTATAGATGCTTCCGTGCTTAATGACTTTCTCTCGAGATCGGAGCCATTCACCCTAACAGGAAGGATATATTCGGCGGATTTCAATTTTCAGATTAATAATTCATTAATGACCGGGACTATCACTCCACAATACGATAGTCTTCGAGTAACATTTTTCCGTTGGGATGGCTTCCCGCCGGGGTTCTTCTCATTCTTTGCAAACGCGTTGTTCATGCGCTCGCATAATACTCCCGAGAAAGATGATCCGTTACACAAAGCGGAAATATCAACGGTCTTAGATCCAAATGTCAGCGCATTCTGGGCACTTTGGCATCCAATTCGTTCAGGGATAGGTGACATCGTTCGCATCCCCGAATGGGTATGGTAAGAATAGCTCTATTATTACTTCAAAAAAACTTGCTCGAAGGACTTTTGATAAAGCCGTTTGACTTCTGATACAACAACTCCTCTCCCAAGTAGCTTCTCCATTGAAGTTACTTTCTTATCAGCAATACCACATGGGATGATATAATCGAAGTATGATAAATCTGTATTGACATTCAGTGCAAAGCCATGCATGGTACACCACTTTGATACTTTGACTCCGATGGCGCATATCTTTTCTTCTTCATGCCCTGCCTTCACCCATACCCCTGTCTTTCCTGCAACGCGAAAACCTTCAATATCAAATTCTTTTAGTGTGAGCATGATGGTCTCTTCGATAGCCCTTAAGAACCAGCCGAGGTCTTCCTTAAAGTGCGAAAGGTTAAGTAGTGGATAACCGACGAGCTGCCCCGGACCGTGATAGGTAACGTCGCCACCGCGTTCAATCTCGAATTTTTCTGCACCTATCTCACGAAGTTTGTCGTCGGAGAATAGCACGTTTGTTATTTCTGTTGCCCTGCCGAGTGTATAGACATGCGGATGCTCACAAAGGATAAGTGTATCGCTATCCTTCCCTTCGAGCAGTTCTGCGAAAATCTGCTTCTGTTGTGCCCATACTTCGGCATATGTGGTAATCGGCAGATCAATATATGTTATGTTCTTAGTCAACATGTAAGAAGTTGGGAACGACGCTTACGCGAAAGAAGTTGTGTTTGCTTCGAAGACAATCGCAACGGGAGAGGTGGCCGAGTGGCTGAAGGCAACGGTTTGCTAAACCGTCATAGTGGGAAACCGCTATCGGGGGTTCGAATCCCCCCCTCTCCGCTCCTTACCTCTGCCCATAAATTCTTCCTCCTTTAACCCTGCCACTACAGATTTCCTTGTAATTTTGTACTCTACTTAATAAGCACGAAACAGCGAATGAACATATTATTCAGCGAAGTGTACTGGGGATCCCTCATTATTTTGGCGGGCATACTTCTGATTGTAAAAAATGTCTTCCACGTTGAAATTCCCGTTATGGGCACCATATTCCCTATCATCATCATAACTCTTGGCGTCTCATTACTCACCGGATTCAAGGGGAAAAGCACCGATTCCCAGCGTGCCATTTTCAGCGAGAGCAACGTAACTGCGGATAGCTCAAATGCCGAATACAGCGTTGTCTTCGGTAAAGGAGTCTATGACCTTCGCGGTATAAAACCGACCGACAAAAACGTCAAAATTGAGATAAATTCGGTATTTTCATCCGCTTTCGTCAAGGTTGACCCTGCTACCCCGATGCGTATCAAGGTTGAAAGCGCATTTGCCGGCGGGAATGTTATTCACGGAAAGGTAGCAGCATTTGGCGATAATATCTATAGGTCGGCATCTTTCAATGAAAATGCTCCATTTGTAGATGTTCGGGCAAATGTTGTCTTCGGCAGCTTGGAAGTGCGGGAAGACTCTTCAACAACGTATTAAAAAGGAATATCAGTATGAAAGGTTGGTTTTGGGGCGTAGTCCTCATTATTTTCGGCGGCGTTATCCTGCTGCGCAACGTATTCGGCATTGACATCGAGTTTTGGGAGACTGCCTTCCCTATCCTGCTTATCGTGTGGGGAGCAAGTATG
>JAYUZC010000201.1:0-5744 GCA_043752045.1 Bacteroidota bacterium
GATCTCGCTTTTCTTCGGAGCGATGACTGGGCTTTCACGTTCGTTCGTAACGGAAGAAGAACGCGGTACATCGCTTATCCTTCGCCTCTACTCAACTCCGGAGCGAGTATATTGGGGTAAATTTTTATATAACTTACTCTTAATCTTCGCATTAGCCGCAAGTGCAGTTCTGTTCTTTTTGTTCTTCTTCCGCGATCTTGTGATAAAGGATGTAACGCTGTTCTTCTTGCAACTGGTACTCGGATGTATCGGCATAGCATCGGCAACTACGATACTATCTGCGATAGTCGCTCGTGCCGCGCAAAAAGGGGCACTGCTTCCGGTAATAGCTCTTCCTGTTCTGATGCCGCTTATCATTGCAGTTACAGATGCTACGCGTATCACTCTCGAAATTCCGAACGCATGGGATGGCGTTAAGGGAGACATTCTTATCATGTTTTCGTTCGATATATCACTCACACTTGTGAGCTATGTACTCTTCGCTACAATTTGGCGCGACTAATGAACTTCTTTTGTTCGACGATCTATAAATACTCTATCGGTCTTCTGCTTGGTGTAGGAGTCTATCTATCATTTGCAACGCCTATTGGCGGTAACTTCCGCGACGTTGCAATGCTCTCGATGGCAGGCATCACCGATGTTACTCCTGTCAAAGGACAGCTCAACGCCGACGGCACAGCAACGGACTTCACCGATGATAAGCGACGCATTGAGATTCCTCAAGGAGTAGTGCTGCCTACGTCAGTTACATGGGTTGCAGACTTTTCCTATCGTCCGGCTGATAGCACATTCATATTGAAGAAGATTGTCAGCGTTGATCCGCTTATGACATTCCCGCTTGTGCAAGGTCTCGGTGAACTTGGTCGCAATATGCTTTTCCATGTGCCAATGTCATTCGTTGCATTTGTACTATTTCTATTAGGTACGATATACTCTATCATCTTTCTTCGCAAGAAAGATATGAAGTATGATCTTCAGGCGAGAGGTTTTTCAGCAGTAGGATTACTCTTAACATTTCTCGCAACCGTTACCGGCAGCATTTGGGCGCGTTTTAGCTGGGGACGTTTCTGGAATTTCGATCCGCGCGAATCGAGCATACTCATCCTTCTGCTCATCTATATTGCATACTTTCTGCTTCGCTCACTTATGGAAGAGTCAGATGAGAAGAAAGCGCGCATTGCGGCAGTCTATAATATTATAGCATTTGTAACAGTGCCGTTCCTGATGTTCGTCTTGCCACGTATTACAGAGAGTTTGCATCCCGGCGGAGCGGGGAGCGTTGCACCTGTACTTAATCTTTCAGGCAAAACATATACTGCACCGACACTTTTATGGATGTTATGGGGGATGGTGTTTGTCTTTACGCTTATCTGCTTTTGGATAAAAGACCTCTACGTGCGAATCCTCAAACTCGAAGAACAAAAGAACTAAGATGGAATTTCTCGAAAAAAACCCACTCTATGTAGTAGCCATTATCGCAACGGTCATTTGGCTCGGCTTTTTCTATTTTCTGATGCGCTTGGATAAGCGTGTCTCGAAGCTGGAGAAAGAGTAATTACTTTCGCATCTCTTCCCATTTTTCCCATTCGTCTTCGGGTGGCTTAAGTGGCGGGTTTAACCGCCTGACAATAAGAGAAACCAAAACGACGGAAACCGTATAAATAAGGATAGAAGCTGGGTCCATATCATCCTCCAAATGTGTGTTATAGACCTAAGTTGAACACCGAACGTCTTATCTGAAATCCCTGTTTTCAAACTGTTATGAAAACCAAACACATTTACGCACTTGTCATCGCTATTGCTTTCATTGGTATAGCGGCATTCGCGCTTGTCGAGAATAAGATTGACTATGCAGATTTTACTATCGCACAGTCCACTGGCAAACGTGTACAGGTATCCGGCACGCACGTGAAGGAAGCCCCAACACATTACGACATTAACGCAAATCTCTTTACCTTTACGATGAAAGATCATAAGGGAGCGGAAATGCCAGTTCGTTATAACGGCATCAAGCCGACGAACTTTGAGCTTTCGACAAATGTGGTCTGCGTAGGAAAAGTACAAGGCGGTGTCTTTGAGGTATCAGAGATACAGACGAAGTGCCCATCGCGCTACGAAGGTTCAGAGAAGATCAACACCCAACTATAAATCCCCATGGTCGGACAAATTGCCATCGGCATTGCCTTTGCTTCCGCGCTTATAGGCAGTATCCTTTACTATCTTGTTGCAAAAGGAAGAACTGAGTATCTTTCGGCTGCGCGTATATCAGCTCATCTTTGTATATGGGCTGTTATCATTTCTGCGGGTACGCTCCTCTATTACATTTTTAATTACCGCTTTGATATAAGTTACGTGTATGAGCACGTATCGCGTTCGCTCTCGAAGCCGCTTCTTTTCTCGACGTTCTATGCAAGTCAAGAGGGCAGCTTTATGCTGTGGGCTTTGCTTACGGCGCTCATAGCAATTCCGCTTATGCCGTATGCTTCTCGTCAGCGATACGAAGCGCCGGTAATGACCGTCTATCTTTCGATACTTGTCTTCTTGACGATCATGCTCGTCTTGAAGACTCCCTTTGAGTCACTGGCTGCAGCCCATCCGGGTGAAGTGCCTGTGGGATTCATCCCGCAAGACGGCAAAGGACTTAATCCATCGCTTGAAAATCTGTGGATAGCGATACATCCACCAATGCTTTTTCTTGGTTTTTCACTTCTCGCGGTGCCGTTCGCATTTGCGATTGCGGGTTTATGGCGACGTGATTATCAAGGTTGGATTACAACATCACTCCCCTGGACGCTCGGTGCGGCGATGGTACTTGGCTTCGGCATTATCCTCGGTGGCTTTTGGGCGTATGAAACGCTTGGGTGGGGTGGTTACTGGGCATGGGATCCTGTAGAAAACGCATCACTGCTTCCGTGGCTGATAACGGTTGCGGCATTCCACACCATGCTCACCCAGAAGAAGACAGGTGGGCTTGTCAGGACGAATCTTTTGATGACGCTTCTTGCGTATGCGCTTGTCATTTATTGTTCGTTCATGACGCGCTCTGGGGTGCTCTCTGATGCATCAGTACACTCGTTCGTTGCGCCGGGTAATGATGTATTTCGTTTGCTTGTGGTAGCACTTGTTTTATTTATAGGTTTGCCGCTTGTAATTTTCGCGACGAGAATGCGTGATATGAAGGCGCGAGCCACAGAATACAAACTTCTCTCACGCGAGACAGCACTTTCAATCGGCGCGGCAATTATCGGCGCAAGTGCATTAGTTATATTTGTCGGAACGAGCGCACCGCTTGTCTCAAAAAAAGTTGATATTAGCTATTATGGTAATCTGCATATTCCGATAGCAATTGTGCTGATGCTCGTCAATGGTCTTTCGCTTGTACTCAAGTGGAAACAATCGAATGCGAGAGAGACGCTAAAGAAAGGTGCATGGGCACTCATTACATCTCTTGTTATAACTGGTGTTCTATTCGCGCTTGGCATTCAGGATATTGGCTACTCACTTATTATCGCAGCTGCACTGTTCTCACTACTCATTAATCTTGAACTTACGTATAGTTTGCTTAAAGGCAAACTTGGCTTTGTTGTCAGTAAAGATGCTGATGTTCGTACAAAACTCATCGGTGCATTGCGATGGATGGGGATACTCGGTATCTTGATTATGGTCATAGCCGCAAAAGGTGATTTCTATAAGTTTGGATATTATATAGAAGATTACGGCTTGTACTGGTTGGCTGCTACTCTTCTAGTTGTTTTCTCTTTTGTGGTCTTTGGTGCAGTCAAGTTGAAAGCCGATACTCGCTTCATTGGTGCATACATCGCACACATGGGGCTTGCGCTATTTATTATTGGTGTCGTTGCATCAAGCCACTATGAAGAAACGACAGAGTTCACTATCATGGACAAAGAAAAAGTAAAGGTCTTTGATGGTTATGAACTAAGCTATGCAGGGTATAAACTCACTCCGCCGCAAAGCTATAACTTTATCATTAATGTACGTGATAAAGATGGCAGCGTTGAAACTGTTGAGCCAGTTCTGTTCTTCTCTGCATTTGATAATTTTAAGGCAGGTAATCTGAAGCCAAGCATATTAAAGTATGGCTCGCGTGATCTGTATTTTGTTGTAAAAGGCACAGAACCCGTTGGCGGTCCGCCGAAAGATTCACTTACAAAAGGACAAACCATCCCTATCATCGGTGGTGCAGTAGATGTAACATTCAACGAGTTTGAATTCACGGCAGAAGAACGTCAGAAGATGATGGCGAATCAGACATTCACCGTTGTCGCAAAACTTTCGGCACAAGTAAAGGGTAGTGCCGAGCAAATCCCATTCGAGACATCTGTAACTCGCAACCTCGAAACGCAAGAAGCATCGAAAGATGATGTCCTTATCCCGGGTACTTCATACTATGTTGGGCTTGCAGAACTCCGTCCGAACTTAGAGAATCGTGACCAATCACAGATAATTATTACATCGTTCGATAGTACCAACCCTCCACCACCAGTAAAAGAGCGTGTCTTCGTTCAAGCATTTGTCAAACCGTATATCAATATGGTATGGGCTGGTGTGATCATTCTTACTATCGGATTCGGATTCTCGATGCTTCGCCGCCGCAAAGAAGCACTTGCAGCAATTTCAAAAGCAGAGCAAATGTTCGAGAAGATAAAAGGTCATCATGCCGCAAGTGATGATTCTGCCGCTCCCGTAGCCTCCGAACAAGAAGTACCATTTCCTACGCCCACAAAAAAGACGGTATGAGTTATCTCGCAGGTCTATTTTTGCTTGAAGACAGGACGGCAATCGTCACAGGTGCTTCGCGCGGATTAGGTCGAGCAATAGCAATCGCACTTAATGGTGCAGGTGCGAACGTTGCTCTCATCGGAAGAGACTCCGAAGAACTTCTCAAAACCCAAAGTTTACTTCCTTCAATAGAAAAGAGCATCATCGTACAATGCGATGTAACATTACGTCATGAAATGTCGCTTATATTCGAGAAGATAGATGTTCAATTCGGAAGTATTGATATACTTGTCAATAATGCAGGTATCATTCGCCGTAACACGGCACTTGATTTCACAGAAGAAGATTGGGATGCGGTTTTAGAAACAAATCTTTCATCTGTTTTTATGTGGTCGCAGGAAGCAGGCAAGAGAATGAAAGCAAATGGTGGAGGAAAGATCATCAACATTGCTTCGATACTTTCATTTTCAGGCGGGCTAAATGCTGTTGCGTATGCCGCGGCAAAAGGCGGTGTTGCGCAGATGACCAAAGCTCTTGCTAACGAATGGGCAAAGTATAATATCAATGTCAATGCTATTGCGCCGGGATATTTTGTAACCGATGCAACATCTGCTCTTCGAGCAAATGAAGAACGTTCAGCGTACATTCTTTCCCGTATCCCCACAGGACGCTACGGCCAGCCCGATGAACTTGCAGGAACGGCTATCTTCCTCGCATCCAAAGCATCTGACTATGTTAATGGACATATTCTGGTTGTAGATGGCGGATGGAATAGTATGTAATGTGTAATGAGTATGAATAAATGGTTGTATAGAAATACTGCTCAAGCAAAAGGACGGAATGTTGTCATTACGCCTGATAACTCTGCTTTTCAATTTCTTTCTGTTGCGCGTATTATTCTTGATAAAAATACTCCTTCTGCTTCGGGGCAGAATGTCGGAGCAGAAACAACACTACTTTGTTTGCATGGGAAGGGAAGCGTAACGATAGAAGGGAAGACATAC
>JAYUZC010000202.1:0-2151 GCA_043752045.1 Bacteroidota bacterium
CACATCTCCACCGGCGATATGCTCCGCGCTGCCATTAAAGATGGCACACCGCTGGGCTTGGAAGCTAAGAAATTCGTTGAGTCGGGTGGACTTGTGCCCGATGAAGTCATCATCGGACTTGTTGGTGAGGTACTCGCAAAAGATAAAGCCGAGGGCAGAGGATTTTTGCTCGATGGTTTCCCGCGCACTCTTGCGCAGGCAGAAGCACTTGACAAACTCTTTGCCGATCTCGGCATTGCAAATGTGAGCATCGTCATGCTCGAAGCGCCGGAAGAAGAGCTTATCACACGCATGGTAAAACGCGGCGAAGCGTCAGGACGTAAGGATGACACCGAAGAGACCATCCGCTACCGCCTCACGGTCTATCACGACCAGACACAGCCCGTCAGCGATTACTACGAGAAGATTCGCAAAGTCGCAAGAGTCAACGGTCTTGGCGCAGTTGAAGAAATTACCGACCGAATCAAAGCAGCCCTGTAGGGGCACATTGAATGTGCCCTCCCCGCTTCATTATCGCACCACTTTCAAACTCTTCGTAAACTGCTTACCGTCTATCTCTACGATGAGATAATACGTCCCCGATGCAAGCTCGCTTGTTTGTAACGGGATGAGATTCTCGCCTTGCATCAGTCCCTTCACATCCACCCTACGCACTTCCCTGCCAAGCGCATCAACGATGCGAAGCATTACATTCTGCGGCTTCTCAAGCGTAAGCTGGATCGTCGCTCTGCCGGAGGACGGGTTGCCGAGGATGGAGAATGTATTATCGTCTTGATTATCAGTTACTCCGAGAGTTGTATCGGCGACGAAGCAGGTAGTATCAAAAGTAACATTGCCAGCCATATCGCTAATTCTAAAATAGGCGCAACCCGGTACTAAACTATCAGCAAGCCAAACTGTCACACGAACAGTGTCCTTCAATCCATTACCTACACCTCGGTCAGTAGCCATGCGGATCGTATCAAAAGAAGAATTCATCATCCCGATTTCTTTCAAACCTCTATCATCAGTTCTGTTGTCAACTACCTTAAATTGTTTGCGGTATTTAGTTACATTTACACTGTCGAAAATCATTGGAGGCAATGTATCAGGCGGTACAAATATTTTACCTTCAATACAATATGTAACTTCTGTTAAATTGCCTGCGCAATCTGTTGCGGTAAAATATATACACGCGCCTTTCGTCGTATCCTTCTGTACGATAGTAATTGTATCAATACCCTTCATGCATCCAATCACAGGCTTCATTGTAACTACGAAGTTATCTGAATCAATAGCGTTGTTCATTCGCCAGGTGATACTTCTTAGCCCTGTGTCCAAAGGCATCAACTCATAAAATGCAACGCGACGAGTCGAGCTATCGAGAGGTGAAAGCCGCAAGAAAACGGGCGGCAATCCGTCATTGATAGGCAAGTCGAAATAAAGGGATTTTTCGCAAGTATCAATCTCCGTAGTCCCATTAAAAATAATTCCGTCAGCAGATCTCGCAGAGAACTTCAATGACGATGTAAAATCACCTTTTGGTATCCCCACCGTATCAACTTGCAGAGTCCACTTTATTCTATTCATACTATCAATTGTCACCACACCATTATTCGGCAGTAACTGCGTTTGAGATTTCCCGTTATTATTTATTGGCTTCGGTGATATGATCTTGAGATTTTGACCAACTGTTAAAGTCGCCTCAACGGCTTGTAACGGAGTACCATTGACGTCAGGTTGGAAAAATTCGCTTTCAACTACGAACGTGTCTGGCTTTGGTTCACCATCAAATTTGATTGTTCTTGGATACAAACTAAAAGCATCAAGCGAGCCATAACAAACAGGAATGTCACCTGTACCATAACTCATACTCGCGACCTCTACATCTGAAGTATAAATATCCGAGACAACACCTAACCATGTCATCGCAATACCACCGTCCACAAAGGTTGATGTCGGTATAGAGCCTATATCAGTATGAAGCCATCGTTTCTTTATTAAGTCTGTCCAGTCACCAATGATAAGCTGTATCGGTCCTTTAAGCTTTAGATTTATCGTATAAATACTGTCTAAGTAAGCAGTTACACCATACCTTGCATTGCCAAAATCAGGATTAGAAGGATTGATTGGGTAATATTGAAACGCCATAAAATATGGAGGCACTTTACG
>JAYUZC010000203.1:0-2149 GCA_043752045.1 Bacteroidota bacterium
GTGTCGAACCGGCAACTTCACTACGTCCTTTTACCTTATGGGTACCCTGACGACGGTTAGCAAGCGTAGCTTTAATTGCAAGCCACATAGAATGCTCATGGGGTTCGATCCCGAAAACGGCATCACTAACAGAGATTGTCTTCCCTGTCTTTGAACCGTTCATGCTATATACTTCTAATTCCATAACTCTTTTCTTATCTTACGTGAGCGTTCAGTTACCCTTTAACCATCTCAACGATCTGATTCTTTGCTCCTGCGAACGAACCCTGTACTAATACAAGATTCTGCTCTGGGATGACGCGGACGATACGAAGGTTACGTGTCGTAATGCGCTCTCCGCCCATTCTGCCGCCCATACGCTGTCCTTTGAAAACGCGCGATGGATAGCTCGACGAGCCGATCGAACCCGGAGCACGCTGACGATCAGACTGACCGTGGGTTGCCTGACCGACACCACCGAAATGGTGACGCTTTACAACGCCCTGAAAACCACGACCTTTTGACGTGCTGACAACATGAACCGTATCACCCTCATGAAAAAGATCAGCAGCTTTTAAGACTGCACCTGTCTTCATGGATGCAACCTCATTACTTGAGAAGCTGCGAATCTCATGAAGATGGCGGACGCTCGGAGCGCCCGACTTATCAAGATGTCCGGCAACTGCCTTCGTCAACTTACGCTCTGCAATTTCTTCATAGCCAAGCTGAACAGCATCGTAGCCGTCATCTTTAAGGGTCTTGATCTGGGTGACGTAGTTCGGACCAAGCTCAACAACGGTCACAGGCACATATTGCCCTTCCGCGTTGAAGATACCTGTCATTCCTACTTTTTTACCTAATAATGCGCTCATTGTACACTCTTGACGCAACGTGTATGGCTCTTGCGAACCGAAAATCTTTTCTTATCGGACACTCTGTCCGACAAACAATTATAAAATCTGCTATACCTTAATCTCTACTTCTACGCCGGCAGGCAGCTCGAGCTTCATCAAAGCATCGACCGTACGGCTATTAGAATTGAGAATATCTATCAAGCGCTTATGGGCGCGAAGTTCGAACTGCTCACGGCTTTTCTTATCAACGTGAGGAGAGCGGTTTACCGTGAAGATAGATTTCTTCGTCGGCAACGGAATCGGTCCTGAAACAACGCAGCCAGTCGGCTTTACGGTGCGAATGATCTTCTCTGCTGATTTATCAATCAGATTATGATCGTAGGACTTTAACTTGATGCGTATCTTTTGCATTATGCTTCGCGCTTATCCTGCTTATGAGAAAGAACAAAAAGAGAGCGTCTGCCTTGCGGTAAACGCTCTCGGTTAATCTTTACTTAGATATTTTATCTACAACACCTGCACCTACGGTACGACCACCTTCGCGGATAGCGAAGCGAAGACCTTCTTCCATAGCGATTGGGCTGATAAGTTCAATGGTCATTTCGACGTTATCGCCGGGCATAACCATGTCAACTCCCGCAGGAAGTGTCGCGACACCCGTTACGTCAGTTGTACGGAAGTAGAACTGTGGACGGTATCCGTTGAAGAATGGTGTGTGACGACCACCCTCGTCCTTCGAGAGGACATACACTTTTGCAGAGAAGTTCGTATGCGGTGTGATAGAACCAGTCTTTGCCAAAACCTGACCACGCTCGAGGTCATTTTTGTCAATACCACGAAGTAGAAGACCGACGTTATCGCCAGCTTGACCACGATCAAGCTCTTTGCGGAACATCTCAACACCAGTAACAACTGTCTTCTTGTGCTGGCCAAGACCAACAACTTCAACTTCGTCACCAACATTAACGATACCACGCTCGATACGACCAGTACCTACTGTACCACGACCTGTAATCGAGAATACGTCTTCAATTGACATCAAGAACGGCTTGTCAATATCACGCTCCGGTGTCGGAATGTAGGTATCGACTGCGTCCATGAGCTCATAGATACACTGTAAGCGAGGATCATCTGCAGTAGCTGCAGCATCAGAACCTGCGTTAAGTGCCTGAAGAGCTGAACCACGAACGATAGGAATATCATCGCCTGGGAATTCATACTTCGAGAGAAGCTCGCGAAGCTCAAGCTCAACAAGCTCAAGAAGTTCAGGATCAGCGATATCACACTTGTTCAAGAATACAACGATACGAGGTACA
>JAYUZC010000204.1:0-5733 GCA_043752045.1 Bacteroidota bacterium
CAATAACTACTTACTCAAAACTACCTTCATCTCCTCCGATGAAGCACCTGATGTTATCTTTACCGTGTACATCCCAAGCGGAAGATTCTCTCCGTGAAAGACCACTCTATGCGGACCCGCATCCATTACTTCATTAGCCAACTTCTGAATTTTTCGTCCAAGAATATCAAAGACTTCAATAGTGACCATGTTGCGTTCAGGGAGAGTATAGCTGATAGTTGTTGAAGTAGTGAATGGGTTTGGATATGCTGTGCTTGAAATATTAGGTGTGGGCGACGGCTGAACAGAATTTGTATTTATCATTTCAGAGAGAGGGCGGCGCCAGACACTATCGCCGTACGTACCTGCAAATAGATACTCTCCATTACTGATTAGAGCTATGACATCTTTATTAATTAATCCTCCATTATCAACAGAATTCCATAACGTCCCATTGTCTGTTGTAAGATAAATACCCCTATTAGTCCCTGCGAATATGTCCGTTCCGATAACTACAAGGCTAGAAACAAAAGGTACATCAAGTCCAAAATTGATTCCTTGCCAGCTATTACCATAATCAGTAGAATGAAACACTCCTCCGCCTTGTGCTCCAACATAGATGTTTGTATCTATCACTGCAATCGCTCTGATATCAGTAGCAATCAAATTAGAGTTAACCGAATTCCAGCTTGACCCATTATTCGTGGAGAGGAATATACCATCCATAGTCCCAGCAAATATATGCTCGTTACTTATTGCAAATGCTTGAACTCGTTTGCTTGTGAAACCAGTATTAACCTCGATCCAGCTTGTACCATTGTCAGTTGATCTATATACTCCACGATCATTTGGTCCTGAGCTATAAATACCTATGAACAGATTTGAATCACTTACGAGAATTGAGAAGATTCGTGAGTTTTCTGTGCCGGATCGAATTAACTTCCAGCTTTTCCCGCTATCAGACGATATGAAAACTTGTGTATCGACACCGGCGTAAAGATTGGAGCCGCTGACAGCGAGAGAATATACAACTCCTGAAGTTAATCCATTATTGATAGCATTCCAATTTGTGCCATTATCAGCAGAGCGGTAAATATCACCTTCAGATGTACCAGCATAGAGATTCTTCCCATGTATAGCAAAGCAGTTGACTCTACCACCATTGGGTCCATTGGTTTGCACCCATTGCGCATTCCCTTTGATGCTAATGAAGAGCATGATTAGAATGGTGAGTAGTAATGAACTGTATATTTTCATAATATTTATATTTTGCTATAACAAACCTCGTTAAGGCAGTTCTGTTACACATAAATCATTTGATATAATCATTGAAGTGTGGCTCCTAACGGAGCTGTGAGAGGACGGGCACATGCGATGTGCCCCTACGGGATGGGGAGCAGGTCGGACCTGCGGTACGATAGGTGCCTACCCAAAATGGTGAAAATTGGGCGGGAAACGGCGATAATTGAATTACCCAAAGATTATCTTGTTTGTTTTCAATAGGTTAGAGACTATTTTGGACAGGCATCTTGCAAAGGGGTAGTTGAATTTCGTATCTTTGCACGTCGGAGTTTGGACATTTCCCTATTTCCGAGAGATTTTAGATTGCTTCGCTCCCTCCGGTCGCTCACAATGACATGACAGACTGAAAGTCTGTCCTACTGTCCAAATGTGTAAATTCCCAGCACCCCCCACGAAACCCGAACCACGATTCACGACCCCGCGTGTGGTGCACAATTAGAATAATGAGAACAAACGACTTACAGGTCAAAAAACGAGCTTCTTCTTGATGATGGTCTGCTCGAGGATGGGGACGATTGGGACGGTATCGATGGCGGCGGCAGTGCGGATATCCTCCTCGAATCCGAGAGCGATGAGGGCGGCGCCATGGTCGCTGCCACGGAGCGTAGCAAAGAGGTCCGAGCCGTACTCTTTATAGACCGAGAGGGCTGACTTGGCTCCGTCGGTCAGTTCTATCTGGTTACCCTTTGCAGCCAGCTCCTGGAGGAGCATTCCGGCACATACGGCATCTTCGAGCGAGAAATCACCACCACGACCGGAGCAGATAATCGAGAGCGAAGAACGCTCGGCTTCAGGTAATTCGGTGATGGCAGAAATGACAGCCGTCATATTGACGAACGAGCCGACAAAACAATGTTTGGCATGTTTTGCTTTTGTCAAAGCAACCGAGCCGTTAGTCGTCGCGAGGATGAGTGATTTTCCTTCGACCACTTCCGGGGTATATTCCGATGGCGAGTTACCCAGATGAAAACCGTTGATACGTTTCGAGCCACGTTCGCCGCAGAGCAGGGTGGAGGTCGAGAAGAGGTTGCCGACAATCTTCATCGCCTGGTCAACTGTCGCGACGGGGATAATCTCCTTTGCTCCGGCATTCATTGCATAACAGATGGTCGTCGAGGCGCGAAGCACATCGATAACAACGACGGTCTTCTCGCGAAGATCGAGTTCGTCTAATGTATGCGGATTGAAATATACTGTAGCCGTCACAAATGTGGTAAAATGAGGCAACATAACTCATTCATAGCGAAGGAGGTTCGGCAGAAGATTTTACCACGAAGGAACGAAGGACACAAAGACCGCGAAGGAACTTCACTCAATGAACGAACATTGTTTACTTATATGAAAAAAGTATATCTACTATTAGTTGTGTTGTTACTCGTCGGCTGCTCGAAAGAATCCGATGCACCGAAGACCTCGAATGATTCATTGTTGCAGAAGCCGCTCGACCCATTAGTTGATACGGTGAAGATGGCAAAGCCAAAGCCGGAAGAATGGTACATTGATCACCGTCGGATACGAACTCCCGAACATCTTGCGACGATGAAGCGCTTTACGCCGACACAGGTACGAGATGTTTACCATGACTTTAAGCCGCTTCGCTCGGGAAAGGCAAGCACGGAGTCAGATGAAGTTGTGAAGTTCCTTGAAGCGAAAAAGATTACGCTGGGAGAACTCAAGGCGATTCTCGAAGAAGGCGACCGCCTCGGCTGGGCTGCACCGCAGAAATGACCGGAAAACATTCTGCCAAAGGTTCGCTACTCATCCTTACTGCCGCACTCTTCTGGAGCACCGGCGGATTCTTTATCAAGTCCATCGAACTTGATGCCTACAGCATCTCTCTTTGGCGTAGCAGCTTTGCAGCGATAACGCTTGGTATCTTTTATGTCTTGATGGTGGGGAAAGATGTCCGTCAGCGTTCATCATGGTTCAGCCCACAGATACTTGTTACGTCGGTTGTTTATGCCGCACTCCTTGTGCTCTTTGTACTGGCTACGAAACTCACGACAAGTGCAAATGCTATCTTCTTGCAATTCACAGCACCGATCTATGTGCTCTTCTTCGAACCTATAATCAATAAAACGAAACTCAAGTCAGCAGATATTATTGCTGTTCTAATCACTATCGGAGCGATGGCTCTGTTCTTTGTTGGGCAGTTCGATGGCAGATCTGTTTTAGGGAATATCCTAGCCCTATCGAGCGGTATCTTCTTCGCTTGTTATACACTGCTCTTAAAACATGAACGAACAGGTGAAGCAGGTCGGTGGCAGTCAGTCATTATCGGACATATTCTCATCGTCATTGCAATGGGTATCATGGCAATGATGGGTACCATTGACCCGATGCCGCACTCATCAAATGAATTTCTGATGTTGCTCTTCTTGGGAGTATTACAAATAGGAATACCATATTCGCTCTTCACGGTCGGCATACATTCCGTCAGTGCATTGGATGCACTTCTTCTATCGATGGTAGAACCGGTCTTGAATCCGGTTTGGGTATTTATCGGGATCGGCGAAACGCCGAGCGTCTATGCCTTGATAGGAGGCAGTATCATTCTTGCAATAGTCGGCATCAGAGCATGGCTTGCATTTCGGGCAAGCCGCGAGTCAATCACCCTTGATACTTAGATAGAGTCCTGTCTCGGAGTCTTCATATCTTGCTCGACGACCTGATACCCTTTGGGTATTTCAAAGTATTTATTATCGAGTTTTTCTTCGACCATTTCTGTCATCTCGCTTGTCATGAGGTCTTTACCATTGATCTTCATCGTCATCCTGACAGGTACTTTTCCTTTTCCGGCAAATGGCTGGAAGACTGCCATAAGCTGCTCTAACCCGCCTGAACCTGTCGGCTTTTTCCCGATGATGGCATCACGCATAACATCATAGAATTTTAGTCGCGGATCGGTAGTGATCCACATTTCCATGTCAAATTTTTTCCCGTCTTTATCAATATGAGTTACATACTGCTCGCAGTCAAATCCATTGATCTCTTCTTTCTTGCCAGTTGGCTGCGGAGCCATCTTTGCAAGGGAGTCAATGATATTGCTTGATTCGAGCGAGTCATTAATTTCTTTGCGGTTCGCATCAAATTCTTTGAGGTCAGCAACATACGCTTTTTTCTCCATCGATGAAAGAACTGTCAGCTTTCTTGTCATTGGGTCAATAATGCTTCTGAAAGAGAATAGTCCGCCAAGCATTGACATCTCGTATGCTAATTTATCGGCTTTAACGTACATCACGACATCTGCCTTTAGTGCAAGACCACTCATCATAGATTGTGCGCCTTGTTGTTGGATTCCGGTCGAACCTGAATCGGCAAGTTCGCCAAATGCTGCTGCATTGAATGTCAGCTTCTGGATAATACGTCCTTCAAATGCCTTGCCAGGCATTGACGCTTTATCAGCGCATGATGCTAATGTGAAAAGCGAAAGAACGAGTAGTGAGAGTGTGCTGCGAAAGTGAGTCATGATCGTAATAATTAGTAGTAGTACTAACGCTCTATCGAGAAAATTGTTTCTATCGTGTATTTGCCGGAAGCTTTATGGTAGCGGTGAACTGTCCTTCGCTGCGAAGTACGGTAAACTTAACGACATCACCGACTTTTCTATCAGCAAGTATGCTTTGCAAATCTTCAAACGTTCGTACTTTGTCGCTATCAATTCCAATAATGAGGTCACCGGGCTGGAGCCCTGCCCGTTCGCCGACAGTATTACGATAGAGATTTGTGACGACTACACCTTCATCTGCATTGATACCTATATACTCTTTGAGTTCATCATTGAGTGTTTGTCCCATAAAGCCAAGATTACCGATGTTTCTATCGATCTTTTTACCGGATTTGAAATCGTTAAGAATTCCTTTTATCTTATTAATAGGAATTGCAAATCCTAACCCTATTGAACCTGCACCTTGGTTTCCTTGTGTGGTTGAATAGATTGTTGCATTGACTCCAATAACATCGCCATTTGCATTCAATAGAGGTCCACCTGAATTGCCGCTTGAAATTGCCGCGTCGGTTTGGATCATATCACGAAAGTTCTTGCCGTTTTCGATACCGAGGTTCACTCCTGTATTCGAGATAACTCCTACAGTAACAGTTGGTTTATCATTTGTTCTGAAAAGTCCGAATGGGTTGCCCATCGCTATTGCCCATTCACCGACGGCAAGGTCTTGAGAGTTGCCGAGGTTTAAGTATGGAAGATTCTCTGCATCTATTTTCAATAAAGCAACATCTGAAACAGCATCAGTTGCTATGAGTCGGGCATCGTATTGTTTACCGCCGACGGTAGTAATAATTATTTTTGAGGCATTTCCGGCAACGTGGTCATTTGTTACAATATATCCATCGCTTGAAATAATAAATCCTGAGCCAAGCCCTTGAACTTGATACCTCTGTACATACGGACTACTACGTCTATTTCCAAAAAATTGCTGAAAGAACGGATCGTTA
>JAYUZC010000205.1:0-2147 GCA_043752045.1 Bacteroidota bacterium
CAAAAGTCGGTGTAATAGGCGGAGGAGGCGGCGATGCATATAAACCTGCCTATATTGTTTGGTATGATGGTAAAACAGCATATGAGTTAGTTATGAAGAAAGACGGTATTTCACTTTCTATTTCTAATAATGAACCTCGTGATTTAGACGAGATGTAGTGTGATTTGATTGATAGCTTCACGGATAAAACTAACTCAGTTTTTCAGGTCATAGCTCATTGTCTGCCATCCGGACAATAATCTTTGTCCCTCCCCTTTTTTCTTCCTCCTTTCCAAAGATTTCGGGCATTTTCGGCTTATTTTTGCAGTTCGCAATACGTTGTGTTACCCAGTAACCGCTTAAGCAAAGTAACGAATGATCCAATATCTGCTACGAAGAATACTACTCTTCATCCCAACGCTGTTCATGATAACGGCGCTTAGCTTCGGCATCTCGCGTCTTGCGCCCGGCGACCCCGCCGAACTCAAGGCAGGCGTGGGCGCAGAGGGCTCCATGAAAGGCAATCAGCAGCTCAATGAGCAGATGATTCAGCAGATCCGTAAACAGTGGGACCTCGATAAACCGATCTGGTACTGGACTGTCTTCACCGACGAAAAAGACGCCGAAGGTAAACTTCTGCCCATCACTGACCGCCTGACCTTTACATGGAACGGCACCCAGAGCCAATACCATCTTTGGGTAGCGAAGATGTTCACGCTGGATTTCGGACGCTCGTTCCAGGATAACCGCGACGTGCTCGAGAAGATATGGGAGCGCGTTCCCGTAACGGCGCTCATCGCTATCATCTCAATTATCATCTCCTATCTTGTCGCGATACCGATAGGCATTTACTCTGCCTCACACCATAATACACGGCTCGATAAGGTGATGACGGTGATACTCTTCATCCTCTATGCGCTTCCGTCGTTCTGGATTGCGACGATGCTTATCATCTTCTTCGGCGGCGGCGACTTCTTCGCGCTCTTCCCGAATAACGGCTTGCAGTCAATGAGCATTTCGCCCGAAGACCCGTTCGCAACGAGGTTCTGGGATTATGCATGGCATCTTGTATTGCCAATCTTCTGTACAACCTTCGGCAGCTTTGCATATCTCTCACGACAAATGCGCGGCTCGATGCTTGAGGTTATCCGTCAGGATTATATCCGCACCGCCCGTGCGAAAGGACTTGCCGAGAGAGTGGTTGTCTATAAACATGCCCTTCGTAACTCACTTATCCCAATCGTAACGATACTTGCATATTTGCTTCCTGCGCTTGTAGGCGGCTCTGTTATCATCGAGACTATCTTTACCATACCGGGCGTAGGTCAGCTTGCATTCCAGGCACTTACCGCGCGTGATTACCCCGTTATCATGGCAGAGTTCACGCTCATTGCCGTCATGACACTTGTAGGTATTCTCTTATCAGATTTTATGTACTCTATCATTGATCCGCGCATTGCATTCACGAAGAAATCTTCATAACGCACCATAACCAAGAATACAAAAAATGGCAGAGAACAAAACAAACACCGGTGCAGAAGGGGCAAGCGAAGCCAACATGGCTGCTTCGCGCAAGGCGGTTAACCAGTCATACTGGAGTTTAGTCAAGCACCAATTCCGCAAGAACTGGATAGCCCGACTCGCACTTTATATCATCTATTTTCTATTCACGATAGCGATCCTCGCGGATTTCCTCGCGAACGATAAACCTATCATAGCTACGCATAACGAGACGTTGTACGTGCCAGTGGTGAAGGATTATCTCGTCGGGCTTGGACTCGATAGATGGGGACCTGACCTCGTCAATACCGAGTGGAAAGAACTCGAAGCAGACGGGAAATTGGGTTGGGCGATATGGCCACCTATCAAATGGCGCGCCTCCAACCAAGACCTTGTCAATAATCTGCAAGGACCCGGCGGTGACCATATCCTCGGCACCGATGCAATCGGGCGAGATGTGCTTGCGGGCATGATTCACGGCTCGCGTATCGCACTGACGATAGGATTCCTCTCGATGTCGATAGCAATATCTATCGGCGTGGTTCTTGGCTCACTTGCTGGTTATTACGGCGGATGGATAGATATTGTTATCTCACGTCTCATTGAGCTTGTTATCACGCTCCCACAGTTCTTCCTTATCATTACTATTGTAGCAATGTTCCAGGCAG
>JAYUZC010000206.1:0-2141 GCA_043752045.1 Bacteroidota bacterium
GGAGCAGCTACTTTTGTCTCTGTAGATGGGGTCACAGATAGCTTTGAAGGCGAGGTTCGTCCAGGTCATTTTCAGGGCGTTTCGACAGTCGTTGCTTCGCTCTTTAATATAGTTACCCCCGATGTTGCATATTTCGGGCAGAAAGATGCCCAACAGGTAGCCGTCATCAAGAAGATGGTAAAAGACCTTCACTTCCCTCTTCGGATAGTCATTGGCGAGACAGTCCGCGAAGCCGATGGGCTTGCCATGAGTTCGAGAAATCGGTATCTTAGCTCCGAGGATCGAGAAAAAGCCCATACGTTATCAAAGACGCTTTCACTTGTCCAAGAACTTATCGGCGAAGGTAAGTCATTTGAAGACGTACTTCTCGAAGGCAAAAGATTCTTTACAAAAACAGGCGAAATCACGCTCGAATACCTTGATATAGTTGATTCAGAAACATTTACCAGAGTAGCTTCGTTTAAAGAGTCTGAAAGCATTACGGTGCTTATCGCAGCCAAAGTTGGTACGACTCGGCTTATTGATAACACCGTTATTACAACACCATGAAGAGAACACTCTTTAAGTCAAAGATTCATCGCGCGACGATAACGCAGGCAGACCTCTACTACGAAGGTTCGCTAACGCTCGATACTGACCTCATGAAGGCGGCAGACCTCCTGCCCTTCGAGCAAGTATCCATCGTCAATGTCAATAACGGCGAACGCTTCGAGACCTACCTCATCGAAGGTCCTGCCGGCTCCGGCGTTGTCTGCTTGAACGGACCCGCTGCACGAAAAGGCGCTGTTGGTGATGAGATCATCATTATCAGCTACGGACAGTTCGAGGACTCTGAAGAACTGCGCTACTTCGAGCCGACTATCGTGCATGTTGATAAGCGCAACCGCATCAAAAATATCTCGCATAAAGTTGAAGCATTCTCGTTAGTAAACTAACCCATACACTTGCCAACCGATACGAATCTCGCCGTTGTCATTCTCGCTGCCGGTCAGGGCAAAAGAATGCAAGACCCCACAAAACCAAAAGTACTCTATGAACTCGCGAATAAACCGCTTGTCGGTCATGTGCTTGACCTTGCAAAACAGCTTGGCGCAGGTCGCATAATCACGATAGTTGGCTTTGGTCGTGAGAAGGTCATCTCGTACATCAACGAAAGCTATAAAGGTGTAGAGTTCGCTATCCAAAATGAGCAGCTTGGCACAGGACATGCCGTCCGCCAGACACAAGGACTACTTGATTTTTACTCTGGTGATGTTCTCATACTTTATGGTGACGTACCGCTAACAAGTGAAGCAACTCTCAAGAGTATGCTTTCAACGCATCATAGGTCAGGAGCAAAAGCAACAGTACTTTCTACCATGATAGATAACCCTACGGGTTACGGCAGAATAGTCCGCTCAAGTGATGGGAAACATCTTGAGAAGATCGTTGAGGAGAAAGATGCCAATGACAAGATAAGAAAGATACGAGAGATAAACTCCGGTATCTGTGTCATTGATAGTGAAGAGCTTTTCCGTGCTCTACAGGAAGTTACTCCGAATAACAGTCAGAAGGAGTATTACTTGACCGATGTGTTTACCATTCTTATCGAACGTCACGGCAAACAGGCAGTAGCACTTGAAGTTGCTCCAGACCCAATTGAGGTAACAGGAGTAAACACCAAGGAACAGCTACAAGAGTTGGAAACAGAATACTTTTTGCGACAGAAGGACTGAATCATTTTCTTTTCTTTACGTTTGAAATAGAGTATGCGAAGAAGCGTTATTATACTTTTTCTACTGATGAGCGTAAGCGCTTACGGACAGTTTCGTCCGGGGCTTGGCGGTGTGCGTGAGGAAGACCCTCGCAGCGCGAAAACTGCTATGACCGATAACGGTGGCGGCTTCCTTTCCGGACTCTTTGACCCCACTCGTTTCTCGATGCACCAGACCTATAGCATGTCGTTTTCATCGTCGGTAGGTGCTTCTGTCGGTCTTGGAGTATTTACTAATACCTTTAGGTATCGCGCTGCGGATAATCTCTTTATCTCGGCAGACCTCTCGGCAGTCTATTCCCCATATAGCTCGCTTGGTGAAGCACATGCAAAAAGTTTGAACGGCATCTATCTATCAAATGCTCGTCTTGATTGGAAGTTGGGTGAG
>JAYUZC010000207.1:0-2139 GCA_043752045.1 Bacteroidota bacterium
TAAAGGAGAGATACAAACTTATTATCTGCGTCCGCGAGACACCACTCTCAACGATAACCCTCGAACAGCTTGCAAAATTATCTCGTGACGGCGCGATCATCATGCCTATCTCACCGCCGCTCTACTTCGTGCCTAAAACAGTAGAAGAATATGTGCAAGGGTATGTAAACAAAGTATTGCAACAGTGCGGAGTTCATGTCGGCAAGGGCTGGCGCTCCGAAGAACTCGAATAATATGGCGAGACCTATTTTCCGCTCCCTCCAAGATTTTTATGCCTTCCTCGAAAAGCAAGGCGAACTTCAGCGTATTACTGTGCCTATTGACCCGTACCTTGAAGCATCAACGATTGCAATAAAAGCAATGAAAGAGAGCGGCAAGGCACTTCTTTTCGAGAATGTCATTGGCTCACCGTACAGGCTTGCGATGAACATCCTCTCAAGCGACAAGCGAGTTGAGTATGCAATCGGAGAGAATCCTGATAAACTTGGCGAGCAGCTTATTCATTTAGTTGAAGAAGCAATGCCTCCTTCACCATCAAAGATATTTAATGCAGTCCGTCCGCTTGGGCGAAGGATAATGTCTGCAAGAGTCAGCTCAAGTGGCAATGCGCCGTCGCAACAAATAAATCTTGGTGCAAAACTTGATACGCTTCCGGTATTGCAAACATGGAAGGACGATGCAGGTAAGTTCATTACACTACCGCAAGTATTTACATCCGACCCAAAAACGGGAAAGCGTAATCTCGGAATGTATCGTATTCAACTCTATGACAGAGTAACGACAGGCATTCATTGGCAAATACAAAAGGGCGGCGGCTTTCATTATTCTGTAGCCGAAGCAATAAACAAGCCGCTTGAAGTAGCAATTGCTGTCGGCAGCGACCCTGCCTTACTTCTTGCAACGATTGCTCCGTTGCCTGAAGGAATTGATGAAGTGATGTTCGCAGGTTTCTTGCGCGGTGAAGCAACACGTATGACTCGCGGGAAACATATATCAACACTTGTCCCAGCCGAAGCAGAATTTATCATTGAGGGAATCGTCCCTCCGCATGAACGTCGTCTCGAAGGACCGTTCGGTGATCACTTCGGGCATTACTCACATGCTGCGATGTATCCTGTTTTTCATGTGAAGACTATTACGCACCGTGCGAATCCTATCTTTGCCGCAACGGTAGTCGGTAAACCACCGATGGAAGATAAATGGCTCGGTGATGCAACACAGAGAGTACTTGGACCGCTTGCAAAGCTGACACACCCTGAAGTCAGAGACGTATGGGCATTCTATGAATCCGGATTCCATAATTTCCTCGGCGTCTCAACAAAACAGCGATATGGAAAAGAAGCGATGAAGACTGCGCTCTCGCTTTCGACCGACGGACAACTCTCGTTAACGAAGTGTGCAGTGATGGTTGGAGAGCACGTCAATAACAGAAACTTCCGTGCTATATTACGTGAGATCGCTACGCATTATGACCCGCACTACGATGCGATCATCCTGAACAAAGTACCGATGGATACACTCGACTTTACGAGCTACACCATGAATCTCGGTTCGAAGCTCCTCATAGATGCAACACCAAAACTCGATACCGTTTCAAGCGGAGGAAAATATCCTCCACGAAAAACATCGCAGTTCTTCGAGAAAGTTGGTACACAACCCGAATACCTCATGCGTCTTGATTCGAGAATTTCAGAGTATGCACTCATAGAAGATGTACTTCTTGTTGTGAAAGTGCGAGGCGCATACCGTGCGGAAACAAATGCTGCATTTAGCATGGAGAATGACCTTCCGACTCCGACAAAGACTTCAGGAAGGGAAGTCATAGAGAAGCTTGTGCATCCTGAACATATAGGGCACTTGCCGAAGGGGACGAAGATAGTTGCCGCAGTCAGCGAAGACGTGAATCTCTCAAGCGATATGGAAATTATCTGGGGTATCTTTACGCGTTTCGATGCCGCCCGTGACATTGAGTTCACCTCAACCCGTCTCGAAGGCGTTACAACCATCTACGACGGAGTCATGGGCATAGATGCTACCTGGAAGCCCGGCTACCCAAACCCCTGCGAAACCCCAGAAGAAGTAACAAAGAAAGTTGAGGGTCGTTGGGGAGAGTATGGGTTTTAGGAATACTCCTTAGTA
>JAYUZC010000208.1:0-5708 GCA_043752045.1 Bacteroidota bacterium
AGCATGTTCTGTCAGAACTTCTGCAAAATGGAGTGCTTCATCGAACTTGTCATTTTCGACACAGTAGTTGATAAGCTCTTCGAGAATTTCTGGACTTAGAAAAGTTTTGCGTTTTAAGGAATGGGTAGGTTCATCCAAAGGCATACGGCGTGAACGCATCTCGTCGCGATAGCGGCGAACTTCGTCCTCCAAAAACTTCTTTCGCGTTTCACTCTCTTCGGGGCTATTTGCGGATTGCCCGAAGAAATCATCATCGCCAAAGCTAAACTCGTCCCCGTCTTCGTAGATATTCATTCGTGTTCCCTTACATATAAATCAACACGTGTATATCTTCACCTGTTCTCACACATTACTCACAATTTATCCACATTGTCCAGATGGAGATAGAAAGAGTTAATAAGGCAAAAACTGACGAAAGGGGGTTGAATTCGATGTTTTTGCAAAACTATATACAATAATACGACGGAAAACCACAGTTATCAAGAGGATAAATATGAATGTTGATAACTTGTGAATTATGTGTGTATTTCAGCTTACACGTCCAAATGAAGCTGTATCGGACAATGGTCGCTGCCCATAACATCCATCTGGATAGGAGCGTCAATTGCAATAGGCATGACATTGGGAGTAACCCAGAAGTAATCAATTCGCCAACCCACATTGCGCTCCCTGGCACGGGTTATCTGGTCCCAATATGTGTATTGAGCAGGTTCTTGGTTGAAAACGCGGAAGATGTCAATGTAGCCCAGATCCGATATTTTATCAAGCCATGCACGTTCTTCGGGCAGAAAGCCCGTCGTTTTGGAGTTCTCCTTTGGTCTGGCAAGGTCTATCTCTTTGTGTGCAGTATTGAAATCCCCGGTGAGGATTAGACGTTTGCCTGCTTTGCGCTGCTTCTCCCATATCGCAAGCATGTGGTCATAGAAGTCAAGCTTGTACTTTACTCGCTCAGGTCCTCTGCCGCCATTTGGATAGTAGATGTTGTAGAAAACAAAGTCATCGTACTCGGCACATAGGACACGTCCTTCGCAATCAAACAAGGGTTCACCGCAGCCAGAAGTAAGTTTCTTTGGCTCTTTCTTTGAGTAAATAGCAACACCTGAATACCCCTTCTTCTCTGCACTACAGAAATAGGAATGGTAGCCGGGAATATTCTTTAGTGCATCACTAAGCTGCTCTGGCTGTGCCTTTGTTTCTTGAAGACCGATAATATCTGGCGACTCATTTTTCATGTAGTCGAGAAATCCTTTTTTTTCTGCGGCGCGGATGCCGTTCACATTCCAAGAGACAATCTTCGTCATACTTTTTTTGCTTCTTTATTAAATAGTTTACTTCCTAATGCAGAAACGCCGATAACGCTTAACGGGATCAGATACGGGTCAACCTTTAATGCTCTGTGACGAGACTGCACAAAGAATATCACCGATATAGCCGTTGAGTACAAAAATAAGGTCAAAAGTAACGCACGGACTCGTCTATCCTTCAGAGAGAACAAGCCCAAAAATCCGAAAATGAGTAAGTAGACTGATGCGATACGATATGATACGATCATCCATGGTTCACTTGCAATGTCACTGCCGGCATATTCACGATGCCACCAGTGATAGAAGAATTTCTTCGATGCAAGTACGAGTGCATCACCCGGGTTATCTACTACCCACTGCTGCCCGATCTTCATCAAGTAGCTATCTGCATCAACATGTGATGGATGTGTTTCAAAGTATTTTTCGATTGAATCAAGCTGGGTCTTACCTTCGGGAGTAGATATGTCTTGCTGGAATTCACCGGTTGCATTGGTGTTGTTTCCCATATAGAAATTGAATCCGGAATTCGCAGAGACGAATACAAACTTATCAAAGACAACGTAGTTACGCAGTGTCCAAGGGGCAACCATGATAAAAGCAACAACAGCGCTAAGAACATACCCTTTGAATTTCTCTTCTCGTCTCTCACCTGTCCATAAGAGCCACACTCCGAAAAGTACCATCCCGAGCATAATATCCGGACGAAGTAATAACTGCACACCCAGAAGTAAACCAAGCCATCCCCATGTAGTTACCTTTGAACTTCTGGAGAGGTTATACAATAGCGAGATAGTAAGAGCAATCAAGAGTACATTCAAACCGTCGGGGTCTGGCTTTTGGGATGTAAGCCAAAGAGGTAAATAAATTGCAAAGAGAAAGAACCCTGCGACAGCATTTCCCACCGATGTTTGCTTCTTGAAAAAACGATAGATAACGATATTAGCAGCGTGGAAGAATAGCAGTCCTGCTACTTGACTAACGATAAGTCCACCACCGAGCTTCATGATGGCTACATGAAAGTAAACATAAAGCGGAGGAATGTAGCATGTAACTTGTGCAACCGTATCAAATGGATAAGCATACATGTAGCCAAATTCGGCGGCGATGTTCTTTGCTATAAAGTACGGCTCACCAATGCCGACAGGCGGACGAAGCGTAAGCAGCTGGACTATAAAGATGAGAACCGAAACACCGATTAGGACAAGCCATTCGCGTTTTTCGGTTCGTACAAGTATTTCGAGTTTATCGAACAATTATGAGAGTATCGGAAGTAAGGATAATAATTTTTTATACGATAGCACTTCCTGTGCTGGTGCAACTACAAACTCACCTGAACATTCCTCGTAACGAACACGAACAAGCTCTGCGGCTGGGTCAACTGCTTCACCGAGTTCAACGCGAACGTAGTTTTCTGTGAATCCATGTTGTTTCCCTTCGCTTGAATGCTCGAGGAGTACAACACCTTCATTGCCAATTTGCGAGCGGTAGAACTCCTGTCGTTTCTTCTCGGAGAGAATTCGAAGCATTTCATTCCGCTCCCTGCGGCTTCCCTTCTCGACACGTTCTTTCATCCCGACTGCTTTTGTACCAGGACGTTCACTATAGGTAAAGACATGAAGGTAAGAAATATCAAGCGAATGAATAAAGTCATAACACTCCCTAAACTCTTCAGCCGTTTCACCAGGGAAACCAACAATGACATCAACGCCGATGCCTACATGTGGTATAGCTTTCTTAACCGCGTCTATACGAGAACGATACAAGTCCTTCGTATAGCGACGCTGCATCAGCCGAAGTATCTTTGCTGAACCGGATTGTAAGGGAATATGAAAATGCGGACAAAATTTATCGCTTCCAGCAACGAGAGCGATGATCTCGTCTGTTAAGAGATTCGGCTCGATTGAGCTAATGCGAATACGAGCAGTGACATCCTCGCTTGCTTCAAGCGCAAGAAGTAACTCATAAAAACTTGTACCCGTTTTTACTCCGAAGTCACCGACGTTGACACCTGATAATACTATCTCCTTAAAGCCATCACGTGAAAGACGAATCGCTTCAGTAAGGACTTGCGCAATTTCTGCCGAACGTGACTCACCACGCGCCATCGGTATTGTGCAATAAGAACAGGTGTAATCACATCCGTCCTGTACCTTTAAGAACGCACGAGACCGCTCTCCTTTATCAGCAGTCGCTGCGAGATGATATTCAAGTGCTTCTTCGATAGGGGAAGAATAGATATGAGGCGAATCGAATTTGGCAAAGTTAGGTACATGGTCAAAGATCGAAAACTTCTCTTTTGCGCCAAGCACAACGTCAACACCTTCAATGCTTGCAATTTCTTCGGGGCGAAGTTGGGCATAACATCCCGTCACAGCAATAAAAGTATTGGGGTTCTCCCGTAACACACGACGCACAACCTGCCGACATTCACGTTCGGCATTTGCTGTCACCGAGCAGGTATTGAGTAAGAATACATCAGCATTCTCGCCAGCAGAAAGCTCCCATCCACGTGAGCGAAACTGCTCGACGATGGTCGAGGTCTCGGCGGAATTTAGCTTACAACCCAATGTATGTGCTGAGATACGCATAACGGCTCGTTAAACGATTGTTTTAGGGGATTTGTCCCATTTCCAAGGTGTTCTTCTTGCTTGATGAAACCAACTCCGCACAATATCGAGACCACCAAAACTGCCCGTTATTACTCCCTCGGTTCATTCGAGTGGGCAAATGAGCTATGGATATGTCTGCATGGCTATGCACATAGGGCAGAGAGCTTTATCGAGAACTTCCGCCCCATTGCTACAGATGATCATCTTATTATTGCCCCGGAAGGGCTTTCCCGTTTTTATACAAGAGGCTTTGGTAGTACAGTGGGAGCATCATGGATGACCCGAGAAGATCGAGAGAATGAGATAAAAGACTATGTAGCCTATATCGAAAAGCTCTATAAAGAAGTGATCGGGAAATGTAGCTCCAAACCGAATCGGATTGTACTATTTGGCTTTTCCCAAGGAGTCCCAGCTATACTTCGGACTGTAGCAGAGACCAACATTAAGATAGATGAAATCGTGATGTGGTCAGGCGATGTGCCGCGAGACCTCCACTTTGAGGGGTTCATCTCAAATGCTAAGGATGTGCACAAATGGCTCGTCTATAGCAAAACAGACCCGCTTGTAAGACAAGAAATATACTCCGAAACCCAAACGCTACTGAAGTCTCATTCTATCGCGTATGAAGTCCTTCATTTTGAAGGTGGACATGAGATACCCGAGGCAGCCCTTAAAGAATTAGTAGGTAGGTTTTGAATAAATGGAATTCCCCTGAGGGTTTCGTAGTTGTAGCAACCCGAATTTTCTGATTGAATAAGTCCGAAGTGAGGGCCCTTAGCTCAGTTGGTTAGAGCAGTCGACTCATAATCGATTGGTCGCAGGTTCAAGTCCTGCAGGGCCCACTTACCTGAATATGCCGAACGAACACCCATTCGCCCAACCCCATGAGTACTGGATGCGCTTCGCATTTCAGGAGGCGGAGAAGGCATTTGCTAAAGATGAGGTCCCTATCGGATGCGTTATCGTCAAAGATAATGCTATTATCGGCAGAGGTCATAACCAAACTGAGCAATTCCGTGATGCCTCTGCCCATGCAGAGATGATAGCGATAACTGCTGCTTGCTCAACTATTGAATCAAAATTCCTAACCGATGCAACGCTGTACGTCACGCTTGAGCCATGCCCAATGTGTGCAGGAGCAATTGTCTTAGCACGATTAGAGAATGTTGTCTTCGGCTCCTATGACCCCAAAGCCGGAGCTTGTGGTACGCTCTTTACAGTCACAGAAGATAAGCGATTAAACCATCAAGTACACACCATTGGTGGTGTGATGGATGCTGATTGTTCGATGATACTTAAGGAGTATTTTCAGAAAAAACGAATATAGATCAGAACGGTCTTGTAAAGCGGAAGAAGAACCGTGCTGATTCCTTCTTATCAGTCCGGAAACTCCATCCCAGCTCAAGCCCTGATACATGACCAAGTCCTATACCGACGTTATAAAGTATATCCGGTGAGCTATCACCACCGAATCCGCTAACGATACTGCTTGAATCAGTAGCTGTGTTAATGTATCCAAAATCATTCTTAATAAGCAGCTGCACATTTTCCTTTTGGAATAATGTTGAAAGTGCTGCAAGATTGATGCGTATCTCTGTATTCAAAAGCGCCATTCTGTTTCCTGCAAACACTTTATTTTTGTATGCCGGAAGCGAAGAAGGTCCGCCTAAATATTGTAGCTTTTGTATAGGTGCATCACCTGTGGCAGCTTCAAGGCGAAGGCGAGAGTCTATATTAATACCAAAGATGATTGGTTGAAAGTGGCGAAGATCAAGGATATACCTCTGAAACGATT
>JAYUZC010000209.1:0-5708 GCA_043752045.1 Bacteroidota bacterium
ATAGTAGGAAAACCTCACCCACCAGCTATCTAAGATAACAACACTACCATTTTTCTTTTCTTGCTCAATAGTTTTGATAGCAAGTGCATTAATTCTATCACTTGTTTCTATGCCTTGGAATGAAGTATAAGCAAAACACTTATTGAGAAGATAATCAAAACCGCTTTTGCCGACTGCATACTTGACATCAGAGCTTCCTAAGATTGATTCTCGGCTATAAAGATCATTACTTATCGCTTCATCTTTACCAGGGAGCGGTGCGAAGAACCAGATACAATTCAAGAGCGAGACACACCCTACAAGTACGATAGAATTCTTCACGATAAGTTTGCCTGTAAAAAGCATTCTATTTTCAGGTTTCGACTTCTTCTCTCGTGCCATCCATATCGCAGTCTGATCTAAAGCCACAGCTGCAACAAGGCAAACTGATGGGAGGATATTTAGTAAATATCCCGCTTTCATGAAGTAGATAAGTACATAGAATAGAAGTGCCGGCAATGCAACAAGCACTACGAAAACAAATGACCGTTTCTTTACACACTCCTTGCAAAGTGAGATAACATCAGTTTTGAAACGTGCAAGTGAGAAAAGGAATATCAATATGAATGGGATGCATCCGACTAAGAGATACAAGCCAACCTTTCCTATTACAGCAAGATGCTCGCTTAACTGATTACCGAAGAGTATGGATTGTGAGCGGTAGATACTTTCTTCGTCTAATGCTTGTAGATATAAGTCAAGCCCGCCGCTCTCTGATAAAAGTATTGTAACCCACAAACCTGTTACTACAAGAAACACTGCGCTTGCAGTGAATAGAGTCCGCCAACTCCAGCATGTTGATCTGAAAAGATAAAGTACAGCAGGGAGAAATAAGATGAATGATGATTGCCGCGCTGCTGCGGCAAGTGATAGTGTGATGACGATATAATAAAGCAGTGTCTCATTCTTACTTTCCCGTAACCGTCGTATCCCAAGATATAGTAGCAGCGATGCAAAGAATGCTTCATGGATATAAACCGTCGCAACTTCACCGTAGAACCAGAAGAGCGGCGTCGTTATCCATAGACATGCTGCAATGACACCAAGCCGTTCTCCGCGGAGCCATGCACCTGCTCGCCAAATCAGGAGTACCGAAGCAATAGATAGAGCAACGCTTAGAAGTACAAATGCTTGATTATGGTCTGCTGTAAAAAGCAGAAAGAATCTACCAAGAAGAACATGCAAAATATACCCCGGCATGTGCGGTGTAACCTGCTCAAGACTAAAGCGGAACGTAGCAACTGCGAAGGCGACTGAATCAAACTCGAAGAGTGTCTTTGCCATAAATGGCAGACGAAGAGCAAGCGTTGCTATCACAAGGCCCACACCAGTCAACATCTTCACATGTTTTTTAGCGAGAGGCATTGACTTCTCCCTTGACTCTGAAACAACTAAAGACAGTGTCGGCACTTGCTATCAGAGGCGGAGAGACTCTCCACTCTGTCACCAACTCAAGTGAATCTTTTGCATAATTGTAGAATGACGGGTTGAGTCGAGTGTAGATGAAGAAGAGATTTACGCCTTGCTCTCGTGCTTTCTTCCAAACTTCTTTCTGGTCATTCTGAACTGTGTACATATCAGGTGAGACAAGCCCCACAAGATCAATAACGTTCTTCTTCGTAAAGTATCCTATCGCTCCGACATCTTGCACGGCAATCACATCTCCATCCTTTGCATTCTTTTCTATCCATTCGGAAGCAGCAACATGCTGATCGTTGATATTTGCAACACAATCCTGATAATTATTCGCCCAGATTCCTGCTCCGACAAGAGCGAAGCATGACAATGCAATCTGCAGACACAATGCATATTTCTTGAGATGTTCTTTCGATAATAACAATGCAAGTACTCCAGCCCCAACAGCAATAAGTATCGGCATTACAGGAAAGAAATATCTCCCGTGATGACGGAATTGCGGTGCGACGAATGATAACAATATCGGCAATCCCAAACCAAACACGATAAGAAGACACCATTTGTGCTCTTTCCAAAGAAGGGCAGGTGAAAGCAATGCAACAATGACTGGCGGAGCTATTGAGAATAATAATATCTTACAAGCGAACCACAAATATGTAATGTTTGGCAGTAGTGATACTCCAGCACCTTGAACTACGCTTGAATGATAAATAAGACCACCTCTTTCAATAAGTGGCAATGCAAATACAGGCGATACAAAAACTAAGAAGAATACTGAAGAAAGAAGTAAAGAATTATAATCCCTATTTGTCCTACCAATCAGCCACACCCAATCAACAAAGCACAACCCCGCAAGAAACATCAACTCTGGTCGTGTAGCAATTGATAGAGCTAATAATATTGCTTCTATTGCTCCCGGCTTTCCCTTCTTCTGGGATTCAATATGTACTTTAATCGCAAGTATCGTTAATAGACAAGCAAGCGTTATCTCCATCCCACTTGGCGCTGACCAAACTATGCGTGCAGCAAGCAAAGTACATAGTCCGACTAAGATACTCCACCGTTTATCAAGCCCAAGCGACAATGCAAGCCGATAATTTGTCGGTGCGAGAAGGAGATAAAATAGAGCAGAAAGAGCAACTGCAACAATATGTATCTCGGAAGTAAATAGTCCGCCAAAGGCAAGCAGCACAACCCACAGCGGCGAAGTATCAGCCGTTACTATCGGGCCTGGATTGAAACAGTACCCATTCCCTTCCAGTAGATTCGCTGCATATCGGCAATGGATATAGACATCATCAAGTGGGACACCGATGACTGATGCAAGCGGTTCTTTGTGATAAGAAGCGTAGCGAAGGTCTTGCAGAAAGAGCAGAAGTCCGACAATAACGACTCCTCCAAAAACAAACAACAGCTCAACCCTGTACTTCCTCACATTACTTATTCAAATAGAGGATAACGAACATTGCTAATGCGTAGCCAACAAAGTTGAGTATCATCGGGATATCGGTGAGGATTACTTCCGTCGGGTTCTCTCCAAGATTCTTTTTATGCAACAGGTAGAGATAGCGGAATACGCCATAAAGAACGAACGGTGTTGTAAAAATAAGATTTTCCGTCCCGAACATCTTTACCGTTCTGTCGCTCACAGTGTAAAGCGCATAGCTAATGACAAAACCCGATGCGCATATAGTACAAAGCTGCTCTGTGAAATCAACGCTGTAGTGCTCAAGTACTTTGCGTGTCGTCGGTGACTGGACATTGCCTGATTCAAGCATCACAAGTTCTCCGCGTCGTTTGGCAACTGCTAGGAAGAGCGAGAGGAACATTGTCGTCAAGATAAGCCATGAACTTATCGGGACATCAATGACGTATGCCCCGCCAACTACCCGGAGCATAAAACCGATAGCAATGACGAACACATCAATAAGAACAACTTCTTTCAAGAAAAGCGAGTAGGCAAGATTCATCACAAAATACATCGCAAGGCAGAAGCCGAATTTCAGAGGTAATCCAAGTGCAGTCGGGACGAGTATCCCCAAAGCGATGATCGCCGTGGTGATGGCGCTCGGGACGCTGATGGCGCCGCTTGCTATCGGGCGGTGTTTCTTTTTGTGATGGAGCCGGTCGCGGTCGCGGTCCAGAATATCATTGACAATATAGATAATGCTTGCAGTCGCACTGAAGAGGACGAATGCCATAAGCGAAAGTCTGGCATATTCCCATTCAAAGAGATGCTGGCTAAAGACCAAGGCAGAAAAGACGAAAAGATTCTTCGTCCACTGCTTCGGCCGCAAAAGTCGGATAAGTGCAGGTATCGTCACGTATCAAAAATACGACGAGATAACCAAAGTATGCGCTCAAGAAAGAAAATTGACCTAAAACACTATCGCTTCCTGATATTCCCCGAATGGGACTTTCAGGGCGTCTATCATTTCGCCAAGCGTTACATAGTTGCGGGCTGCTTTCATGAAGACGGGCATGAGGTTGGTATGTCCAAGCCCCGCTGCCGTTATCTCGGCGATAGATTCATCAACGTCATGCTGTGATCGGTTCGCGCGAAGCTCGGCAAGCTCCTTGCGTTGCTTCACCTCAACATCGGCAGATATTCGCAATATCGGTATATCAATAACTTCATCTTCTTCGATGAATTCGTTGACACCGACGATGTACTTCTCTTTCTTATCAAGCTCAAGCTGGTAGCGGTATGCGGCATCAGCGATCTCGCGTTGGAAGAATCCTGCTTCGATTGCATTGATAACTCCACCAAGGGCATCGATCTGGTCGAAGTAGGCATTCGCTTCTGCTTCGAGGCGGTCTGTCTCTGCCTCAACGAAGTATGAACCGCCGAGGGGGTCAACGGTATTAATGACGCCTGTCTCGAAGGCAATGATCTGCTGTGTGCGAAGTGCTATCTTCACTGCCTTCTCTGAAGGAAGCGCAAGAGTCTCATCCATCGAATTGGTATGGAGTGACTGCGTTCCACCAAGAACTGCGGCAAGTGCTTCTGTTGCGGTGCGGACGATGTTGTTCTCCGGCTGTTGTGCCGTCAAAGAGCAACCTGCCGTCTGTGTATGGAATCGTAGCGTCCAAGACTTTGGATTCTTCGCGCCGTACTTATCTCTCATGCGCTTTGCATAGATCCGGCGCGCGGCGCGGAGCTTTGCTATCTCCTCGAAGAAATCAATATGTGAATTAAAGAAGTGCGAGATGCGCGGAGCGAATGAATCAACATCCATCCCTCGAGCCATACATGCCTCGACATACGCAAAACCATCGGCAAGTGTAAAGGCAAGTTCTTGCGCTGCCGTCGAGCCGGCTTCGCGGATATGATAGCCCGATACAGAAACCGGATTCCACTGCGGCACATTATCGCGGCAGTATTCCATCATATCAACGATGATACGAACTGACGGCTCCGGCGGGTAGATAAATTCTTTCTGCGCGATGTACTCTTTCAAAATATCATTCTGCAACGTACCACGAAGATTCGCGAACGGTACACCCTGTTTCTCTGCAACACAAAGGTAGTAAGCGAATACCATTGCCGCAGGTGAGTTGATGGTCATTGATGTCGAAACCTCGCCAAGAGGAATACCGCTAAAGAGCTTTTCCATATCCTTGAGCGATGAGATGGATACACCGCAAATTCCAACTTCGCCTTCCGCCCACGGATCATCTGCATCGCGACCCATGAGTGTTGGAAGGTCAAATGCTGTCGAGAGACCTGTCTGACCATGAGCAAGGAGATACTTGAAACGCTCGTTGGTGTCTTCCGGCGAGCCGAACCCTGCGAACTGTCGCATCGTCCAGATCTTGCCACGATAGCCGTTGGGGTGGATACCTCTGGTATAGGGGTATTCACCGGGGAAGCCAATCTTTTCGACGAACTCACTTGGCTTTGCATCTGAGGGCAAATACATCGTCTTCAGCTTTTTGCCCGATAGCGTCGTATGCTTCCAGCCCGTCGTTTTCCCCTTTGCTTCGCGTTCTTCCCATTGATGCTTTGCCTGAAGGTATTCAGGGCTCGTCTCAAAGGTAGAATGCCCATTGGTATGGATGCCGTTAGTGAGTATCTCGTTCTTCATTGGACTATATAATTCTAATCAACCCGTAAAACGAGTAATAAAGTGGGAAGGTTGCGGTATCGCAGATGAGGTGTCATTGCGAGGAAATCGCGTAGCGATGACGAAGCAATCTAAAATGTCAGATGCAATCTGCTCTCAATAGTTTAGATTGCTTTCCTCGATTCC
>JAYUZC010000210.1:0-2135 GCA_043752045.1 Bacteroidota bacterium
GATTTTAGATTGCTTCCCTCGATTCCTCGGGACCGGGCTAAAGCCGCTCCTCGCAATGACACCCATTTATAGCCCCCAAATCCATACGCCATACCACCACACATCCATACAACCTCTATTCAAATGTGTAAATTTACAGCACCCTCCCCAAACTTCCCATTTAAGCTTTACGCTTTGAAGTTTAAGCTTGAGTGTGGTGCACAACTAGTCCATAATAAAATCAATGAGTTACAGGAGGTCCTTGAGTAATTCTGATAGGGTTTATATCAGCCGTAGATCTCTTCGATTGGGTCATGGCTGATCGCCCAGGTCATCAGGAGGGCAGAGAATGAGGCGATGGTTTCGCGCTCTTCCTCTTCTCTGACGGCAAGTCCGTATGTCTCGGCAACGAACTGCATGTTATCGAGTATCTTATTGAGCTGTGCATGGCTTACTTTGCCATGCCAGTACCCGACCGTCTCGATGAGCATCTTACGGTGACGGCGGAGGAATTCCGTCATTGATATCTGTGGGCTGGCATCTTCACGGTTCGAGCGAGGTCTGGCGATGTTGAGCATATCGGTAACATACTCGTCAAAATGCTCTGCAAGAGTATGGTTACTGGCTCGGCGGAGAAACTGGGCTCGGGCAAGGGAGAAGTTGGCTTTGGTACGGATACGGAATGTCGGTTTGACGACGTAGAGGTCGAAGTACTGTTTCTTCTCGCCGGTCTTGAGGTACTCAGTATATACCCATCGCCTTTTCAGCTCGCCCCAAGCCGGAAGACGGACGACAGGGTCTTTTTCACTATCGAGAACAACGAAGCGTTTAGTGCGGGAATTGAACCCGACTATGGTAACCCAATGCCCCCATTGATTGATACATATCATGCACGGCAGTCCTTTTTCGAGGTACTGTGTGATCCTTCTATATGCAGCATCTTCATCAACTAAGCGGAATTCCATCATCTGACACTTGAACCCCTTTGCAGCACGACCAAGCATTTTTTCATCAGTACCACCTCGGGTAGTTTTTGCTTTTTTGCTGATCGCTTTTTCATCAACGAACCTACCCAAAATAGCAAGGGCATGTTTTAGCGCGAAGGGTCCGCACTGCCAGGTATTTGGTTGAGGATAAAAGCCCACTGGTTATGATTTGGAGAGGAATTTAGCGATGCCGTTTTTACAGTCTTCGGTACTCCGAGCCAAAGCATTCATACTGGCTGTGTATTCCAGTGCCGCTTCGATCCCCATGCCGGCGGTAGTAGCAAGCATCCGTTTTGTCATGGCAACTGCCGTCGGGCTATTCCGAGCCACAGTCAGGGCATATTGCTTGACCGTTTCTTCAAGCTGTGGACAGGGAATAACAGAGTTTATCATACCAAGCGAATACGCCTCTTCGGCGGAGATCTTTCGAGCTGATAGTAGCAGCTCTCGAGCATGCTGCTCGCCGATCTTGCGAGTCAGGAAAACCGATACCAAAGCAGGGATGAAGCCGATCATCGTCTCTGTATAACCAAATGAAGAATCATCAGAAGCAAAGATCATATCGCACACATTAGCCAAGCCACAGCCGCCTGCAAGAGCCGCTCCGTGGACTTGGGCTATGACTATCTTGGGATAGGTATAGATCTTCCAGAAAAGGTCACGAAGGGCACGGGAATCAGCGAGATTCTCTTCCGCGCCAAACTCTGCAAGTTTCTGGATATACTCAAGATCAGCCCCGGCACAGAAAACACCACCTTCACCGGTTATGATGACAACGCGAACATCCTCATCAGGAAGCAGTTTATCGAGCGTTGCTGATAGCTCGGCAATAAGCTCCGGCGAGAGTGCATTGCGCTTCTCAGGGCGGTTCAAGCTTATGGTAGCTATCGGATGTTCAAGGTGCAGTTTTACGAGACTCATACTATCAGATTATTTTGCCCAATATATACATTGTAAACAATTGGTTAGGTTCTTGTTTATCAAAAAAATCCATCGGTAACGCTGAACATGCAGTATTTATTTTGTTGATTTTTCTTTGTTTGTCTCTGTTTCTCCCGCCTATGGATACATCTATTCAGATTCATGCTACAACGGTCATTGGCTTCATACGCGATGGGAAAGCTGCTCTTGGCTCCGATGGTCAAGTGACTCTTGGCACTACCGTCATGA
>JAYUZC010000211.1:0-5682 GCA_043752045.1 Bacteroidota bacterium
TCTTACCAAGCGATTGCCGTTCTCCCGGTAGAGCGCATGTGGCTAACGAGGTTATCTACAAATCCATGCATGGCAATAACGGTATCTGCTCCTGTTGCATCTATCGCACCGAGCAGTCCGTTCCAGTCAGCATGGTCGGAGAGTGGAAACCCGGCATCATACACCCCCCATCTATTTGATGATTTGCCGTTCATCCATCCTGATGCAAAAGCAGTCGAGTGTTCGCCGAGTTCTTCAATCCAATCTTGTCCCTTGAGCATTGGTGGGGCAATGATGAGCGGATTGTGTTCGCGGAGTTCTTTGAGTTTTTCTTTTGAGAGTATCTCGTACTTTGGAAAAGAGATGTCTGCTTTTATGTATGCAGGATTGAACCGTTCAATAGTATGATGAACAAGTATCGGAGCAATTGTGCCATCAACTCCAGCAAGCAAACGCTGTGCCTTGCCAAGTGAGTAGGCATTGAGTAGCGATACCTTGCCCCAGAGTTGATTTAGTTGCCACCAGTCATTAATATGAGCGAATATCTGCTGCTGGGGCTTCCATGAATATCGTGGATGTGCAAATGTTGACTCTGTGATGAAGGTATGACATTCAACTGGCTCATAATTCTCGCATGTTATATCGGGTTCGGTTTTATAGTCTCCGCTCACACACCAGACTTCGCCCTTATGTTCAACACGAATTTGTGCAGAGCCGAGAATATGACCTGCCGGATGCAGACTCACAATAACTTCACCGATTTGCATCTTCTTGCCAAAATCAATTGGTTCGATATGCGGCTTTTCTCCGACGCGGACACGGGCTAAGGCAGCACTGTTCTTTGAAGTGAGATATGTTGAAGAACCGGCACGGATATGGTCTGTATGGCAATGGGTAATAACAGCACGCTTAACAGCGACGGAAGGGTCAATATAGAAATCACCCTTCTCGCAATAGAGACCTTTTGGTGTGAGGGTTATAAGCATTAGAGTTGTGGGAAGTTTTATGAGTTTGGTAAGTTTCATGAGTTAAAATAACAACTCAAGACTCATAAAACTCACGTAACTCAATAAACTCGCAGAGTCGGCGTGACCGGATTTGAACCGACGACCCCTACTACCCCAAAGTAGTGCGCTACCAGGCTGCGCTACACGCCGTATATTTTCAAGAGCACACAAAACAGGAGAGCACAGTGTGCCGTTCCGTAACTCACCTAATGCGTTTGCGTTGGGCGTGTACCAAGTGTAACCGGCAGAAGAACATCTTTACCTGCTCGTTTGACAATAAAGTCCACCACATCGCCAACCTTGTACTTCGAGAGTTGGGCGGTGTAGTCATAAATGTTCTTTATCACTTTATCGCCGAACTTGATAACTATATCTTCAGGTTTAAGCCCCGCTCGTTCTGCTGGTGAGTTTGGTGTTATATCAGTGATTTTCAGTCCTTCGCCATCATATCCGTAATCAGGTGTACCGCCGACATAGACCGAGAAAGACATCGATTTTTTAGTAGTGTCTATTGGTACAAGCGAGAAGGGGATTGTATCAGTTTTTGCTTGGATACTTTCAATGCTTGAACGGATGAGCTTGAGTGCATCGTTCATTCCCTCGTAATTCACTTTGTCTTTTGTATCGCTCGCCTTATGATAGTCTTTATGAAGTCCTGTGAAGTAGAAGAGAACAGGGATGTTCTTTCTATAAAATGGTGAGTGATCGCTTGGTCCAACGCCATCGGGTTTATAACGCATTTTGAAGTACTGTGTATCAAGTGAAGAGAATAACTCTTTCCAATACGGTGAACTACCCATACCCTCAACAATGAGGATACTGTCTTTCATGCGTCCGATCATATCCATATTTATCATTGCCTGGGTTTTCTCTAAAGGCAGATATGGGTTCTTTGTATAGTAAATACTTCCGTGCAACCCTTCTTCTTCGCCACTATATGCCATGAAAAGCAAACTGCGTTTGAGAGATGATCTATTACTGGTAAAATACTCGGCAAGTTCTATGATACCGGCAGTACCGCTTGCGTTATCATCTGCACCGTAGTGGATTGCTTTGCTGGTATCAAGCGCATTGTGTCCGCCATACCCAAGATGATCGTAATGTCCACCGATGATAACGACCTCATCTCGCAGTAATGGATGACTTCCTTCTAAGAAACCAATGACGTTTGCTGTCTTTGTCTTTTCTTTCTTCGTCGTATCAATTGCCCGTTCGGAAAACTCGAAGTGCTGAAGGTAACTTTTCGCAGAGTCAAGCGGTGTCAAACCAATTCGCTTAAACTCTTGTGCAATATAGTTGGCAGCTTTTTCACAGCCGATAGTCCCTGAACGTCTCCCTTCGAGGGAATCACTGGCGAGGATTTCAAGTCGATGTCTAAGGTCAGAAACAGTGATTTCTAATGTAGTTTGAGCAAAGGCGACTATTGGTAGCAGGTAAAAAGCGACAAGTAGCAGAGTCTTACGTGGCATATTTCTTTGAAACTGTTGGGATAGTATTTTCGTATTTAGATAACATATTATCTTAGAAAATGAACTCCATTAATAATCAGACATTTGAGTTTTCCGGTGATGCACTCCAATCGGTAGGGCAGGCACGTCTTGCCTATGTGCGGAAGGTCTATTCCTATTTTGGATTAGGTTTGCTCATGGCTGCCGCCGGTACGCTTATATCTATGAATACGAGTATAGTATTCTTGGTTGCAGCACATCCTATCATTTCTCTTATCGTTATGATCGGCGCTGTTATACTTGCATCTGCAAGCGCGAAGCATCCATCACGTGCACTGCCGACAATGCTCCTTTTTACGTTTATTAGCGGTGCAACAATTTCGCCTACACTTTATGCAATAGCAAATGGATACATCGGTACGGGTGTAGGGCTTATTTACAACGCACTATTTTTGACGATACTTATTTTCGGAGGTTTGACGGCGTATGTTTTCATTACGAAGAAGGACTTCAGCTTCATGGGAGCATCGCTCACGGTAGGTCTGTTTATGGTTATCGGCGTTTCGATAGTGAACATCTTTGTTGAATCAAGCACCCTTGACCTTGCACTTTCTGTTATTACCGTCATTCTTTTTAGCGGGTTCGTGCTCTATGATACATCACGTATTCTAAAGCGCGCTCATGAAATGCCACCGACGTTAGGTGCATTGAGCTTGTATCTCGACTTCCTCAATCTCTTCATGGCACTGCTTAATATCATGGGCGGCAGAAAAGACTAATCGAGAGACTAATAACATCATTTTTCTGTTACAAAACCCACGCCCAAGCGTGGGTTTTTGTTTTAGTAAAAGTCTATGGCAGAACTAAAAAATCTTATTCTCTCTCGTGACGGCTTCGTTGCTACCGTTCAGCTGAACCGTCCGGCAGTGCTCAACGCGCTGAACCTCGAAACGATGAACGAGCTTGTCGCTACGCTCGAGTCACTCGATAATGATGATACCGTCAGAGCTATCGTACTTGCCGGTAGCGAGAAGGCATTCGCCGCCGGAGCCGACATTAAAGAGATGGCATCTGCGTCAGCGATTGATATGCTCTATCGTGACCAATTCACAAAGTGGGATAGAATTCGCAAGATAAAAAAACCGCTCATTGCAGCCGTATCCGGTTTTGCGCTCGGTGGTGGTTGCGAACTGATGATGCATTGTGATATCATCATAGCAAGCGAGACGGCTCGTATCGGTCAGCCCGAAATAAACATCGGTGTTATGCCCGGCGCCGGCGGCACACAGCGTCTTACTCGCGCAGTAGGGAAAGGACTCGCGATGGAGATGGTATTGACAGGCAAGTTCATTACAGGTGAAGAAGCGATGGTGGCAGGACTTGTCAACAAAGTTGTACCCGTAGAGTTTTATCTTGAAGAGGCGCAGCGTTTGGCGAAAGAAATCGCAAGCCGTCCGCCTGTTGCAGTTCGTCTCGCAAAAGAGGCAATCCTTAAGTCATTCGATACGACCATCGAGATGGGACTTGAATTCGAGCGTAAGAACTTCTACCTCCTATTTGCATCCGATGATATGAAAGAGGGAATGGCGGCATTTATCGAGAAGAGAAAGCCGGAGTGGACGGGGAAATAAGTCAAAAGTCAAAATTAAAAAGTAAAAATTTGAGATGGCAGAATATAGTACTATACTGACTTCTTTAGAGAACGGGATATTTGCCGTTACGCTCAATCGTCCCGATGTCTATAATGCATTCAATGAGCAGATGACGACCGACCTGCAGAATGTATTCAAAGAGATAGCTAAGAATGACGATGCTCGCGTAGTTGTCGTTACAGCGGCAGGGAAGGCATTCTGTTCAGGTCAGGACTTGAAGGATGCTCCTTCCGGCGGCGGAAAACGCTCACTTCGTGATTCGCTCGAGCGTCGTTACAATCCGCTCATCAGAGCGATGCGTAACTTACCAAAGCCGATCATCGGAGCGATTAATGGTGTAGCCGCAGGAGCAGGGTGCTCACTTGCACTTGCCTGCGATTACCGTGTTATGGCTGATTCTGCCAAGCTTATCGAAGTATTTGTCCGCATCGGGCTTGTGCCCGATTCGGGGTCGAGCTGGTTCTTGGTAAAGAATCTTGGTGTTGCAAAAGCATTTGAACTCGCCGCAACCGGAGACGATATCTCTGCTTCTAAAGCACTTGAACTTGGGCTTGTAAATCAAGTAGTATCATCAGATACGCTTATGGAAGAGGCGATGAAAGTTGCCGGTGCATTTGCTACAGGACCGACAAAAGCATACGGCTACATCAAGAAGATGATAGACAAGGTCTCGACGATGTCGCTTGATGAAGCACTTGATTATGAGGTCTATATGCAGGAAGCTGCTGGCAGAACAGAAGATTACACAAATGCCGTAGCAGCATTCAAGGAAAAACGCAAAGCAGAGTTTAAGGGGAAGTAAGTATGAAATCAATCGGAGTTATCGGAGCTGGTACGATGGGGAGCGGGATCGCTCTTGCATCTGCAATTGCGGGATATGATGTTGTGCTTAATGACATCGCTGATGAATTTTTGCAACGCGCTTTCCGCAACATCGGTACGCTTATGGATAAGATGACAGAGAAGGGAAAACTTTCTGTCGCTGATGCCAATGCTGCCGCGCTTCGGATTCGTACAACATCTCACTTCGAGCATCTTAGGACGTGCGACCTCGTTATCGAGGCAGCAGTAGAGAACCTTAAGATAAAACAAGAGTTATTCTCAAGGTTATCCGATCTGGTCGGCGAAGATACACTATTAGCAAGTAATACATCATCTCTTGCCATTACTGCCATCGCCAGTGCATGTCGCAAACCCAAACGTGTGCTTGGTTTGCACTTCTTTAATCCGGCGCTTATTATGAAGCTCGTGGAGATTATCAGAGGGCAGGAGACGAGCGACGAAGTAATGTACCGCGCCGAAGGATATGTAAAACAGCTTGGGAAGATTCCTGTGCTTGCCAAAGATACGCCCGGGTTTATCGTCAATCGCGTCGCTCGTAATTTCTATGGCGAAGCATTTCGTTTAGTTGGTGATGGTATTGCAACGCATGAACAGGTTGATAACATTATGCGCTCTGCCGGTTTCCCGATGGGTCCGTTTCAACTGATGGACTTGATCGGTATTGATGTGAATCTCTCGGTCACGCAATCGGTCTATGACCAGTATTTTGGCGAGCCGCGTTTCCGTCCGCATATCATTCAGCAAAAGATGTAC
>JAYUZC010000212.1:0-2123 GCA_043752045.1 Bacteroidota bacterium
CCCATCCTTCGCGCATCGGAACATCCCCGGCGCGCCGGGTGGCGGAGCAGGCAGCTCTATATTTTTAGCAATCGTACCCATGATTGCAGTAACCCAGAAATTCTTTTCCGGCACATTCCAAACAGCAGTAGCAATTCTTCCGCCTGGCTTGAGGACTCGTACCATCTCGCTTGCGGCGAGTGCCATATCAGGGAAGAACATAAAACCAAAGCGGCAGCTTATTGCATCGAATGTATTATCAGCAAACGGAAGCTCGCATACATCACAGGCGCGAATTTCGACATTGTGCAATCCTCTTGCGGCGGCATTCCCTCGCGCAACTTCGAGCATGTCTTCGGCAAGGTCAGTAATAACAACTTTCCCACCCGTCACGATTGATGCAATCGTCAATCCGGGTTCGCCTGTCCCTGCGGCAATATCCAAAACGACATCATTGGTTTTCGGAGCGAGCATACGGATAATCTCATCGCCCATTGGTTTGAGAAAATCCATCGTGAGGTCATCCCATTTTTTCCATCCGGAAGAAAATTTATTCCATGATGCTTGCTGCGCTTGGCGGATATCTTTGAGTTGTTGTTCCATTGGTTTGTATGCGTGTGAATATATTGTGCTCTTTACGAGCATACAAATATACACAACTTTTCAGTAAGAGCGGGTATGATTAGTTCGGATACGAAGCAGGCAGGATGTCTGCGCTACTAATCCACTACCGTCAAATTCTTCACGCGTTGTTTGATATCGAGGAGGCGCCATACTTTCTCTTTGTCGAATTCGGTGCGCTTGCCTCGCCCGTGGACATCCACGACGATCTTCCTGACTCCTTCGCCAAGCAGAAGCTTCTGGATCTCCTCGCCGGCCGCGCCAAACCCATAATGTACAACGGTTAGTGGTTCTGATGTGCCTTCGGTGGTGATGATGTTTCTGTATTCTTCGTGCTTGATCGGCAGTTCTTGCCGTATCTTTGCAGACCCACTATGTCGGACATTTTCATATCTTACTCATCCCATGACAGGACGAAAGCCGAGCGGCTTGCCGACGAGCTTGCCACCTGCGGGTATTCCGTATGGATAGACCAATCAGGCATCGGCGGCGCGCTCAACTGGTCGGCAGAGATCGTTGATGCTATCGCAGGGTGTACGACCGTTGTTTTTCTTATCTCAAGCCATTCGGTTACATCGGAAAATGTAGCCCGCGAGATACATCTTGCATCAGAGAAGAAGAAAAACATCCTCCCTATCATCATCGAGGAAACGCAGCTTCCGCGTATCTTCGAGTACCCGCTTGCAGGTCTGCAGCGAGTACGCTATGAGCGGACAAAAGATATTCTTCATGCGCTTGATCTGCTTAAGCAAGGACATTCTGTCCTTGAGCAGATGCAGTCATCAACGAGCCGCGTCGCTGATGACGGCTTTATACATCTTGCGGTGCTTCCCTTCGATGATCTTTCTCCCCAGCATGATAATGAGTGGTTCGCTGACGGCATGATGGATGAGCTTATCGGTACGCTCGGCGCGATCGAGAAGCTCCGTGTCCCGAGCCGAACCGATGTGCTCTATTACAGAACACATAAACCTAAAGCAAAAGAGATAGCCAAAGACCTCGGTGTCCGGTATCTTGTCGAGGGCAGCGTCCGCAAAGCAGGCGAGAAGATACGCATCACCGCAACGCTCATTGATACACATGCAAATCACCAACTCTGGACGAACCGCTTCGACGGCACATTCGACGACATCTTTGAATTTCAGGATAAAGTATCAAGAGAAATAACCGCATCACTAAAACTTAAACTTACACCAGAGGAAGTCAAGAAACTTACCTCCGACCCAACACAGAATGTAGAGGCGTATGAGTTGTATTTGAGGGGTAAAGAATTTCACAATCTTGTTACTAAAGATGGATATGAGAAAGCAATACGCTTGTACGAGGAAGCTATTAAAATAGACCCTCAGTTCGTTGATGCGATGCTTGCAATTGCTGTAAGCTATTGCGCATATTATCGTGAATGTTCAAAACACCCAAAATGGTTACAGCTTGCTGAACAATATTATAGTAATGCCGAGTCAATTAATGGTAAAACAGCAAATACGCTTTGGATAGGTGGCGAGATAGCATGGATAAAAGGA
>JAYUZC010000213.1:0-5676 GCA_043752045.1 Bacteroidota bacterium
GAGTTCTTCTCAGGCGAGAAAGTATGTACATAGTATCCCATTCTCTTTGCTTCAAGCGTGAACATCCTACCGAGTTGCCCCGAGCCGAGAATACCTATCGTAGAGCCTGGGAGTATGGGGTTCAATGTGGTAGCTTTTCTTTAATGACCTTCGCTGTTTGTCCTTCGCGGTAGGTGCGAAGTTTCTCGCGGAGTGCGGGGCGGGAGTTCGCGAGTATAGCTACTGCCAGAAGTCCTGCGTTCTTTGCTCCTGCTTTGCCTATAGAAAGTGTCCCGACCGGTATCCCGCCGGGCATTTGTACGATCGAGTATAGCGAATCAATCCCTTTCATCGTCTGGCTCTCGACTGGTACTCCGAGCACAGGGACTAAGGTGTTTGCTGCTGTCATTCCCGGCAGATGTGCTGCGCCGCCTGCGCCGGCAATGATGACCTCAATGCCGCGTCGCTCTGCCTCTTTTGCGTACTGCATCATCAGTTCAGGAGTACGGTGAGCCGAGACTATTTTGCATTCATGATCAACTCCAAATTCGGAAAGAATATCTGCTGCATGAGACATAGTCTCCCAATCAGAACTGCTTCCCATAATAACACCAACTATCGGATTTTTTGATTTACTCATCTTATTCTCCTTGTGCTAATGAATAACCCGGTTTACCGTCGAAGCTGCAAAGTGTCTCAATCTTGATAAAATCAAGACCAGATTTTTCTATCTCAGCTAAAAGCGATATAATATCAGTATGTGATATTGTATTATTTGTTGCTTTGAAGCGTAAGCGGTAGTGGTCTGTCAGGAATGTCTCTTTCATCCCATCTGGCCAAACCTTTACTCCGCGATTAGTTATAATAATGAGCTTGAGAGCATTACTTGAAATATTCTCAAGTCGTTTTGCAATTACATCAGGTGTGCTATTATCGGAAAGGAATACATCAACTCCTACAACCTCCTTCTTTTTGTCTTTTCGTTGGTAAGTATATGCTGTTGATATTCTTGACTCCTTCGAGAATTCAACGGGCTTGAAGTGTGCCGGTAGTTGTCCTAATCTCTCAATTACGGCATCAGCAAATTCCTTAGTCCCTGCAAGTTCTCTGCTATGATTATACGCATAAATATCTCTGGTATGAATTCCATCTTCGATGGTCTTTAACCATGCGTTATTTATCTTTTCGGCGACTTCCGATTGCCCTACATGGACTAACATCTGGATCGCGCTTTGCAATAGACCAGACGGGTTTGCTATGTTCTGTCCTGCAATGGTTGGGGCAGAGCCGTGAATTGCTTCAAACATCGCATAACCATCGCCGATATTGGCAGAGCCTGCTATGCCTACAGAACCTGCAACCTCTGCTGCTATATCACTGATAACATCGCCGTAAAGATTCAGTGTAACTATAACATCGAATATCTCGGGCTTCTCGGCGACGAACGCCGCGCCTATATCAAGGATATAATGATCTTTGATGATGTCAGGATATTCTTCGCCTATCTCATTGAATACTCGATGGAACAATCCATCGGTCAGCTTCATGATGTTATCTTTCGTAAGGCAGGATACTTTTTTTCTATTATGAGCTTTGGCATATTCAAATGCGTATCGAACAATCTTCTCGCAGCCAGGACGTGAAATGAGTTTGAGTGCCTGTACCACATCTTGCGTCTGCTGATGCTCGATGCCGGCATAGAGATCTTCCTCATTTTCTCTGACGATAACCATATTTATTTTCGGCTTCATCGTCTCGATATACGGTGCGTAAGCAACGCAAGGACGTACATTCGCATACAAGCCGAGTGATTTACGAATCGTGACGTTCAAGCTCTTGACGCCGCCGCCTTGCGGGGTAGTGATGGGAGCTTTCAGGAAGACTTTCGTGCGGCGTAGGGTATCCCATGATGAGTCTTCGATGCCTGTCGAAATGCCCGAGAGATAAACCTTTTCTCCTATCTCAATAACTTCGGGTTCTATCTGGGCGCCAGCTGCTTCAAGGATTCGCAGTGTGGCAGTCATGATCTCGGGACCAATCCCGTCTCCGTAAGCTATCGTAATTGGCGTTTTTGAGGGCATTTTGAAGTATAATAAGCAGTATAGATAAATGAAAACAAAGTTTTTGGGGTGAAAAATCCGACTATGAGGTGTGATGAGGGGATTGAGATTATGAAATTGCACCAGAAGTTATCTGTCATTGCGAGGGATGGCTTAATTACACTTGAATGGCAAGCCCATGCCCCTTGAACCTTAGCGGACGGCGTTCTGTTCTACCCGTCCCTGAAAAAAAGGGTAAAAAACAGTCTCCTTGCCGGAGGTATTTTTATTTCCGGCGGCATTCGGCGAGGGGCATTATTCATCATTTACGCCGGTCAGTATACATGCCAGAATTAATCACGAAAGAATTCGCAGCCGCTAATCCCGGGGCGAGCAGCGGCAACCGCTCCGGCGGAGGTAATCGTACAGGCGGCGGCAATCGCCGTAACGACCGTGCCCCCAGAGAACCACAAGGTCCTTCAACCGTAACGATCAAAACAGCCAGCACCGGCGCAGGTAACTTCACAATCATCGACCCCCAGACCAAACTTGGCGGCGGCTATAATCAAGCCGAAAAAGATGATCTGATGAAGCTCTATGATACCACCTTTAGCACCCTGAAAGAAAATCAGGTACTTATCGGTCGTGTCGTAGCAGTCACAACAAGCGAAATCGCAGTTGATATCGGGTTCAAGAGCGAAGGTCTTATCTCTCGTTCTGAATTCTCAAATACACCGGACGTAAAAGTTGGTGATGAAGTAGAAGTCTTATTAGAGCAAGTTGAAGACCGTGATGGTAAACTTGTTCTATCTCGCCGCCGCGCAGATCTCTTGCGTGTATGGGAGAAGGTAAATAACGCCGCGAAGACCGGCGAGGTAATGAAGGTCAAGTGTGTACGCCGCATCAAAGGCGGTATCGTTGTTGACCTCATGGGTATGGAAGCGTTCATGCCGGGTTCACAAATTGACGTTAAGCCGGTTCGTGATTTTGATGTCTATATCGGACAGACGATGGATGTCCGCGTTGTGAAGGTTAACCACCCGAACGAAAATGTTGTCGTCAGCCATAAAGTGCTGATGGAAGAGACGATGGACGAGCAGCGCTCAGTCATCGTAGAGAAACTTGAAAAAGGTCAGGTACTTGAAGGTCAGGTCAAGGCCATCGCTGATTTCGGCGCATTCGTTGATCTTGGCGGTGTTGATGGTCTTGTCCATATCACTGATCTCTCGTGGGGACGTGTATCACATCCTTCGGAGATCATCAAGCTTGATCAGATCGTTACGGTCGTTGTTCTTGATTTCGATGAAAACAAGAAGCGCATTTCGCTCGGCATGAAGCAGCTTACTCCGCATCCGTGGTCGGAAGTTGAGTCAAAGTATGCAGTCGGTCAACGAGTACGCGGCAAGATCGTATCAATGACAGATTATGGTGCATTCCTCGAGATCGAGAAGGGCATCGAAGGACTTATTCACGTAAGCGAAATGAGCTGGACACAGCACGTCAAACATCCGCGTGATATGTTCACGATGGGCGTTGATGTTGATGCCGTCATTCTTTCTGTTGACCAAGAGTCAAAGAAGATCTCGCTCGGCGTGAAGCAGCTCCAACCTGATCCATGGACACAGATACTTGAGAAGTATCCTGTCGGTTCGGTACATAAAGGCACAGTACGCAACCTCACCAACTTCGGCGCATTCGTCGAGCTTGAGCCGGGTGTTGACGGACTCGTTCATATCTCCGATCTATCATGGACAAAGAAAGTACGCCATCCAGGTGAAATCATCAAAAAGGGCGAAGAGCTTGACGTGATGATCCTCGGTTTGGAAATGGATAACCGCCGCATCGCACTCGGACACAAGCAGATCATGGATAACCCATGGGATACGCTTTCCTCTGCATTCAGCGAAGGTGTTGATACCACAGGTAAGATCGTCCGTATCATTGATAAGGGCGTGATTGTAGAGCTTCCGGGAGGCATTGACGGCTTCGTCCCTGCGTCGCAGCTCTCGTTCCAGTCGGTACGCAACATTGGTGATTCATTCAAGATCGATGAGACACTTGAACTTCGCGTTATCGAATTCGATAGCGAGTCGAAGAAGATTGTTCTCTCGGCAACCGAATGGCTCAAAGGACAAGATACAGCAGCACTCGAAGAGTACAATGCAAAGCATCCTGTCCCGCAAGGTGAATCTATTGGTGAAGGCAAGAAGAGCCGTCCGCGCAGCGGCAAGAAACAGACAGCTTCTACCGGCGACGCTCCGGCAGCCGAAGCATCTTCAGAGATCGGCTCATTCGAGCTTCCCGAAGAAATGCTCACACCGGAAAAGCCGGCTGATGTATTCGCAGCATTAGCGGAAGTAGAAACTGCAGAAGTTGCTACTGAAGAAGCACCCGTAGCAGAAGCTCCGGTTGCTGAAGAAGCAGCTGTTGCTGAAGCAACACATGAAGCAGAAGCACCCGGCGAAGAAAAGCAGGGCTAAGATAGCAATACGCTATTTGTAATTTCTACGAACCCCGATGGTAGCAATATCATCGGGGTTTGTTATCAAAACCTTTCCAAAAAGAATAATCCTCATTTGTCATACGACGTAATCATCATCGGTGCCGGAGCCGCAGGGCTTATGGCTGCTATCGAAGCAGGCAAACGCGGACGTTCGGTACTTGTCATCGAACACAATGTACTTGTTGCTCGAAAGATAGCAATATCAGGTGGTGGCAGATGTAACTTCACCAATCTCGCAACACCGGCGAAAAGTTTTCTCTCGGATAATCCTCACTTCTGCAAATCAGCACTCTCTCGCTACACCCCCGATGACTTTATCAAGCTTGTCACGAAGCATGGTATCGCCTATCACGAGAAAACACTTGGTCAGCTGTTCTGTGATGATTCGTCGCGGCAAATAATCGATATGCTCATCAAAGAATGCCACGATGCGAAGGTTGAGATAAAAACAAATTGTACTGTTACGAAAGTCGAGAAGAGCGAAGCATTTTCGTTGCAGACTTCGAGCGGCGAGATGACATGCTCCTCGCTTGTCATTGCAACAGGTGGGCTCTCCATCCCGAAGATGGGCGCGACGAACTTCGGATATAACATTGCCGAGCAGTTCGGATTGAAAGTAAATCCGACCAGACCTGCACTTGTCCCACTTACATGGAACGACGAAGACAGAAGGGTCTATAGTGACTTGAGCGGAATATCAATTGATGCAATAGTGAAGTTAGGTAATATTTCTTTCAGAGAGAATCTACTCTTTACACATAAAGGTCTATCAGGTCCTGCAATACTGCAAATATCATCGTATTGGAAGGAAGGCGATAGCATCACAGTTGACCTTCTGCCAAAGTTCGACATACCTTCATACTTTGCCGAGCATCGCTCTTCAAAACAGGAATTTGTCAAGGTACTATCGCTAATACTCTCGAAGCGTTTCGCACAAGTATGGTGCGAGCAAAACATTGAATCAAAGCCGATGAATCAGATGTCTGATAAAGCTCTTCGCGAAGCGGCGGAGAAACTTCATAAATGGGAAGTACATCCTGCAGGCACAGAAGGATACGAGAAAGCAGAAGTAACTGTCGGCGGAGTTGATACGAATGAACTTTCCGGCAAAACAATGGAAGCACGAAATGTAAGCGGTCTCTACTTCATCGGCGA
>JAYUZC010000214.1:0-2121 GCA_043752045.1 Bacteroidota bacterium
CCCGGCAATGCTTTTCGCGGCTTGCGGACATACTTGCATTTTGTATATGCAACAGGAGTAACTTTCTGGCTCTTTGCATCGCTATAATATGCAGCGATCTCTGCTGCGGCGATGATCGTCTCTTTCGGCAATACATCTGTCTTTGAACGGCTACGGATAATTACATGAGAGCCGGGGACATGCCGAGCGTGTAGCCACATATCTTCCTTGCCTGCTACGTGCATCGTGAGCTCATCATTCTGCTTCGCATTTTTTCCTACAAGTACCGTATATCCACCATGAACGATATATTCCCTGAATGTTGCTTCTGCTGACGCCTGCTTTGCTTCTGATTGTGCAAGTAACCCATAGCGAGATGCTTCGCTCATAAGTTCTTCTATAACGGATTCGTTTGTTGTTGCAATAACCCTATTATAAATAGAGCAAGCAACCACTAACTTCTTCTTAAAAGAATCGATCTTAGCTACGAGTTCATTCTTTGCGCTACGTGAGTGACGTGCCTTGCCATAGTACTTTTCAGCATTCGCAAAGACAGTCGTTGAAGGGTCGAGTTTTATTTTTTCAGTTTTTCCTGAAATGATGAGTTCTATCTCTGATAGTCCCCTGCCATGTTCGTAAGCAACTGCCATGAGCGAGTCGGCAATCTCTTGGTAACGGTCGGCGCGGGTAAAATCATACTGGTTTTCTTCGGCTTGGCGGGTAGTGTCCTCAAGCCGCGTGATGTATGATGAAAGCTCACCTTCTAATTGCGCTTTTTTTGAGATAAGAGATTGATTCTTTGCCCGGTAAAAAAGTACTCGTTTGGCAGCTTCATTTACTGAATCTAATTTTTCAGAGGGGACATCACCAATATGCTCAAGAAGTAATGGAGAAAGGAGTAGTCGTGATGAGGGCAGTGAATAAATATATGCACCGCCCGTATTAGGTATATCCGGTTCGCTCTTGCGGAAGAGAAATTCTTTTTTAAGAACATTTCCAAGCATAGAGTTTGGAAGTGGTACGTCCGAGTCTTTTTTGACAATAGGTTTATCCTTTTTGAAGGTCTCGATTTCCCCATTTGCTTTGAGGATAACATTCGGCGAATCATAAAGCCGAATCTCTATCGTTGCATCATCAAATACGAGAGTAAAATGTTTGTCAGTTTCTGAAATCTGGACGTCACTTAGCTTCGTCCCCAAAATGCTCTCAAAAAATGTTGCGAAGTTTCGCTTTGGTAGGGCAGAATCTCCCTCTTTAAAGTAGATGTACGAATGTCCTGGCAATGCATGGATGTGTAAGGTCATCTCATTGCTAAATGAGAGGCATAGTTCATTCGGCTGCGAAGAATATGCTTTTTCAAGCTGCATCCCTACAGCTTTTGAGGCAAATTCGCGCATGATACGAGAGAGTATGTAGTAGTTTCCGAGCATTGTGGAACTCTCAACAAATGATATTACTTATAGTGTTACTTAAAAAAAGAAGCGATATTTATTCATGTCATTGTTGCCAATATATACGTTCGATCATCCTGTCCTTCGCAAAGAGACAGAAAAGGTTGCCCAAGACACTGCCGAGCTTCAGCAGTTGATAGATAATATGTTCGAGACGATGCGAAATGCCAACGGCATTGGGCTTGCGGCAAACCAAATTGGGAAGTCTCTTGCGCTGACGGTAATTGATATTCAGGATTTTGAGGGATTTGAACATCAAGAACCACTCGTCCTTATCAACCCTGTCATTACAGGCGATCATGGAGAATCTGTTTTTGAAGAAGGATGCCTAAGTGTGCCGGGAATCCGCGAGGAGGTAATTCGTCCTTCATCTATTGGTGTAAAATTTTTCGATAGGAATTTCCGTGAAGTTGAGATGGAAACTGACCGTATCCTCGCTCGGGTGATGCAACATGAGATAGATCATCTCCATGGCAAATACTTTATAGACTACCTTAGCTCATTCAGGATGTCGTTGTTAAAGAACAAACTGAACAAGATGAAAAAAGGGGAGACAGAAGCCGACTATCCTCTTGCTCCGCCGTCCCACTCCAAATCCGGTAAGAAACTGGTCAATTTTTAATCCACCTGATTATTTGCGGTGAAGATTTTCGGGGATAGGTGTTCACAATACATGCACCTACGTCATTTA
>JAYUZC010000215.1:0-2116 GCA_043752045.1 Bacteroidota bacterium
TCTGATATATTTGCCAGCAAAGACACTCTTTGGCTAAAACTTTCAAAGCCAACAAATGCTAACTACGTTTCCTATCTACCTGATAGATATTATCACAATACAGAAACAGCATACGTAGGACCATGGCTTACAAATTCTCGCGGAGTTGGAGCTTTCTCTTTCTGGCGAGTACCGCTTTTGGATTTAATCAATGCGAACCCATCATTTAAGGAAAGACCAAGCGGAGGTTTTCAGTTGTATCCAAATCCATCATATTCATCTGCAACAATTCAATTCGGAGTAACTAAACGAACTCATGTCCGAATATCTATCTATGATGAAGCAGGGCGAAAGATTATCCGTCCGATTGATGAGGTTCGTGAAGCGGGTAACTACACTATCGGACTTGATACCCGTCAGTTAGGAGCAACTTCTGCAATAGTTCGTTTAGAGCTTGACGAAAATATCTACGAGAAGAAGCTTATCATCGTTCATTAAAGAATATATTTACTCAAGTCACGATTACGGACGATCTTTTCGAGACGCTCCTCTACTATATCTCCTGTTATGGTTATCTCACTTGCACTGATAATATCAGGCACATCAAAAAGTATCTGCTCTAAAAGTGTCGTTAGGATTGTATGAAGCCGCCGTGCTCCGATGTTCTCTACAGATTCATTAACTTCAAATGCGATACGTGCGATAGCACGAATTGAATCATCTGTAAATGAGATCGTCACACCTTCGCTTTGCATAAGGGCGATGTACTGCTTTGTGAGAGCATTCTCCGGCTTGGTGAGTATTTTAACAAAATCATCTTCGGTCAAACTTTCGAGTTCAACGCGAATCGGGAAACGTCCTTGAAGTTCAGGAATAAGATCGCTCGGTTTTGATACATGAAACGCACCCGATGCAATAAAAAGAACATGGTCTGTTTTGACAGGACCGTATCGAGTGCCAACCGTTGAACCTTCAACTATCGGAAGCAGGTCACGTTGGACACCTTCACGAGATACATCTGGTCCACCTTCTTTACTTTTACCAGCGACTTTATCAATTTCATCAATGAATATAATGCCGGAGTTCTCTGCACGTTCAACTGCCTCTTTGTTCAAAGCATCTTGATCAATGAGCTTTGCTGCTTCTTCTTGAGAGAAGAGTATCCGAGCATCTTTGATCTTTAGTCGGCGCGTTTTCATCTTCTTTGGCATGGAGTTCGAAAGTGCATCAGAGATGTTCTGTGCAATGTCATCGAATCCACCACCAGCACCGAAAGGTCCCATGATCTGCATAGATGCTACCTGTGGTGTACTTGGCACATCAACCTCGATCTCATTCTCCTCTAACTCTCCTTTTCGGAGTTTATTGCGGAAGCGGTTGCGAGTACGTTGCAAGGATGCTTCTTTCTTTTCTTCTTCAGCAGCTTGAACTTCAGGGTTGCCGTTTGCAGCCGGTGGTTGTTCTTTGACCATTCCGGGAAACATAAATCCTACTGATGCCATTTGCGAAGCATTAGATTTATCCGGAAGCGGCGGTACAAGTATATCCAATATCCTTTCTTCGGCAAGATCTTTTGCTCGTTCCTCGACCTTCTTCATCATCTCTGTACGGACTATCTGCACAGAGTGGTCGGCAAGATCGCGTACCATAGACTCTACATCGCGTCCGACATACCCTACTTCGGTATATTTCGTTGCTTCAACTTTAACGAACGGTGCTCCGGCGAGCTTTGCCAAGCGGCGAGCTATCTCTGTTTTACCTACACCTGTTGGACCTATCAAGATGATATTATTCGGCATGATCTCATCACGCATAGAACCGCCGACGGTCAATCGTCTCCATCGGTTACGCAATGCTATCGCAACAGAGCGTTTTGCATTATGCTGACCAATGATATATTTATCAAGTTCACGGACTATTTCATGCGGGGTTAGCTGTTTTTGTCGGGAGGTTTGTGTTACTTCTGGTAACACTTGTATCGAATCTTCGTTTGTCATCCTAATTCTTCTATCGTCAGATTTCTGTTGGTATAAATGCAGATATCACCTGCTATCTCTAATGCACCCTGTACGATCTCTTTTGGTGAAAGATTCTTATCCCTCATAAAAGCTCTTGCCGCAGCAAGGGCATAAGGTCC
>JAYUZC010000216.1:0-5645 GCA_043752045.1 Bacteroidota bacterium
GGCGGCATTGCAGTAAGCAATACGAATCGCGTCGGAAGTGCTGATGTACCAACAACAAATGACCGTCCTTACGGAGAAATAGGTTTTGGTGTCGGAAATATCTTGAACATTATTAACCTTGACGCAACGTGGCGGCTCAACCACAAACGCGAAACGAATTTCTTCCCAAGCGTTGCGTTGCAGTTCTCATTCTAAGCTATACCGACTTTCTCAAGATAGATAGCAGGCGGTTTGCAGGGACGATTAGTCTCTTTGTTTACAAAAACTAATGTCGTAGAACCTTCGGCAAGTAGAACTCCGTCTTTCTTACGAATAGCTTTGTAGGTTATCGGGACACGCGGTGAGTTAGCAGGTTCGAGCGTTGCAGTTATGTCTATCTCTTCGTCATAGGCCGCGCCATTATGGTACTTAATACTTGCATCAGCAACAGGCAGCATAAAACCTAACTGCTCAAGTTCTGCATACGGGAGACCGATTGCACGAAGTGTTTCTGTTCGCGCTACTTCAAAATACTCAAGATACTTTGCATAATACACGATACCCATCTGGTCAGTATCGGCGTAGCGAACACGAAGAGTAGTTGTATGGCTTAGCGTTTGCACTCTTGATTAGACTTCTTCTTCCTGCCAGTACCCCATCTTCGAGAATTTCACTACGCGACGTGCAAGTGCGGCTTCATGAGAATAATCGAACGTACGTAATGTGGCTATCTCTTCGGTAAGTGCTTCTCGTAGAGTAGCATACATAGTTTCTGTATCACGATGCGCCCCGCTGAGAGGTTCGGGGATGATGCGGTCAATGATACCTACATCAATAAGATCTGTGGCTGTTAGCTTGAGCGCCTCGGCTGCCTGCTCTTTGTAATTCCAACTACGCCAGAGGATAGATGAACATGATTCAGGTGAGATAACAGAATACCATGCATTCTCAAGCATAAGCACTCTATCACCAACACCAATACCGAGCGCACCACCTGACGCGCCTTCACCGATAATGACGATAATGACAGGCACAGAAAGTCGCGTCATCTCAAAGAGATTCTTTGCAATTGCCTCTGCCTGTCCCCGCTCTTCCGCTTCAATTCCCGGGAATGCACCCGGTGTATCCAGCAAGCACACTATCGGCTTCTGGAATTTCTCTGCGAGTTTGAATAGGCGTAATGCCTTGCGATAACCTTCAGGGTTCGGCATTCCGAAGTTACGATAGACGTTCTGTTTTGTGTCACGTCCTTTTTGGTGGCCAACCCACATTACAGAACCGATTCCATCGAGTGTACCAAAACCACCAACAATAGCAGGATCGTCTCGAACGCCTCTATCACCATGCAGCTCAATAAAATCAGATGTCAAGGCATTGATGTAATCGAGCGTGTAGGGACGTTCGGGATGTCGCGCAAGCTGTACGCGCTGCCAACGCGTGAGATTCTGAAATATCTCTACGCGCAATTCTTCTACTTTTAACTCCATCGCCGTTATCTCGTCTGATAGATTAACGCCATCCATAGAGCGCATCTCTTCTATCTTCGCTTCGAGATCAACGATAGGTTTTTCAAAATCTAATGTAACGTTCGCCATTATTTAACTGAAAAGGTGACCTTAAGCGATACACTGCGAACGATAACTTGAGGGTTTATACGGTTTGAAGACCCTCTTCGCTCTTGCTCTTCACGTTCGTACTCGCTCATCGCTGCGCCACCGCCGCCATCGGCTGCTGCATCACTAATAGAAATAATATCACCAATAGTGCTGCCCATTCGTTTTGCAAGGAACGATGCTTTTTCTCTTGCCATCAAGAGTGCATCTTGCATTGCATCTTCTTCGAGCCCTTCGGCTTTTGTCGAAGCATAACTATCAACCGTGACGTTTGTTGCACCGACTGACGAGACAGCATCCATCGTCTTCGCGACCGAGCGAATATCCATCACTGCCAATTCATATATGGCTATATAGTTATATCCGATTAACTTCGGCGGACCACCGGCTGTGTTTGAATAATCATAGGTAGGGTTGAGTACGTAGGTACGCATCTTAATACTCTCTGAAGGAACGCCTACCTCTGCTGCTGCTTTACGCAGCTTCACCTCAAACTCCTCGTTCTTTGCGAACGCACCTTGAACAGACTTATCCTGCATCGAAGATGTTAAGGAAAGTATCACATGATCGGGCTTAACAACAGCAGACCCAGCTCCCATAACAGTGATAGTCCTTTGAGCAAAAGATGAAAGCGGCAAGAGAATGACCGCAAGAGTTATGATGTTCCGTAAAGTTTTCATTGTATGTCGGTGAAAAATTGTACAATCGGAAAGTTAACGAACTTCTAACGCATAGCCAGGGAGAAAAATGCTCGTCATTTAGGGTGGATTCCCGAGTGTTTTTCACGCCTCATTTTCTTCGGACCATACCATAACCAAACCCCTGTTATTATCAACAAGAGGAGGGCACTGCCCATAATAGATGTGTATGAAAGTTTAAATTGGTCGTTCTTGGTGTTAAACAACACATCAAGTATCGTCCCGTCATGAATATTCTCGATAATATCCGAACGACGTTGGTCTATTTGTAATACACTTCCAGTCATGCCATCTACTTGTACCTCCCAATAGTCATCCGAGAAAACGAACTTCACTATGCCCTTTTGCGGGCGAGCATCTATTCGATCAAGTTTGGCTGAAAGTCCGGGCGAAACGGAATCGTGCAAGGCATGTATTGCAATTGTCTGAAGACTATCCCACGGAAGCCATATTGAAATATCAGATGATCTTCCGGTTGAACTCTCCGGTAGTATCAATCCGAACGAGTTCTTTTTCCAGCCAAGCATGAGTCCTGTTAAAGAGACGATCATGAAGAATCCAAAAAGAATAATAGCTATTTGGCGATGGATACGTCGAAAGAAACGTAAAAAACGGGCGGACTCTTTATGAGGAGTTTGAATCTCGGACATGCGATGAAATAATTAATCTATTCCGAGCTTTTCTTCTTTCGGACCGTGGCAGCTATTACAGGTACCAGAGAAGATCGGACGCGACATATGCTTAATTGGTTCGGCAACTCCCTCTGTCCCAACAAGAGTAGGATAAAGACCAATGGAAAAATCTATGTTTTCGGTAGAGTAGAAATTACCTAAAGCGTCACCAAGTATAGTGGCGACAAGCTCACCTTGCCCTCTGCGTTCAGTGTAGAGCTTGATTACCGGATTCTTATATATCTTCGCACGTGCCTCATCTAAAACAGATCCCGATACCATGAAGATCGACTTTGCAGCACCCCCTTTTTTGTGGCAGGACATACAGTCATTGCCAAACTCATGACTTTTCTTTGTGTTCGGTTTACTGATGACTTGCATCTGGTCAGCCATGGTAAATGCACTCACCACAAATGCAGTAACGACGATTACCGGAATAAGCAAAAAAAGACTATATCTGTTCGTGTTCATTTGTTTGAGGTCTCAACATTCGCGCATGATTGTAACGCAAGTAATTCTATCAAATCTCCGTGAATTATTATTCATTATTGAATTGAGAATGTCACAGACACAGTTGCAGTGGCTTTCACTTCATTTGCGCTCATTTTTTCCATTGAATTCCTACCGTCTTCTGTAGCCCCTTCGATAGAAGGTAGTCCGACTTGTGTTAGCGATACGATATTCCCAACTGAAACACCAATTTCTTGAGCTATCTTCATAGCTTTACCTTTGGCATCAGTTATTGCATTCTTCATTGCCCTGTCATTGACCTCTTCAATCTGGCTCGACTGGAATGATTCAACCATCACATTTACAGCACCGAATGAAGTGAGTGCATCCATTATCTTTGGCAATGTGTACAATGGTGTAACCTTCACTTCATAAAGTCCGAAATATGTATAGCTTATAAGCTTCGGCGGACCTTCTTGTGTATTTGATTGGTCATACTGCGGCTTGAGGATGTATGTTCGTTGTTTGAGATTCTCACCGGGAATACCGGCATCAGTTAACGCTTTACGGAGCTCTTTATCAGATTTATCATTCTTAGCAAATACTCCTTGCGCAACAACATCTTGTGTCACCGTCGCAAACGTGATAATCGCATAATCTGTCTTCCCTTTTGCTTTCCCCTCACCGGTTACAGTAATTGTTCGTTGTGAAAAAACCGGTGTAGAAATAAATAAAACTATCCCAAGGGTAATAATGAAACGAAAAATATATTTATAATTCATCTTTAAATTATATGTAAGATTTCAGCGTATCTTAACGCACGGAACGACGGAAAACGCTCCGCAGTAATATCTCAATGTCCATACCGATGGTGTGGTGACGGGCGTAGTAGAGGTTTAGTTGGTCTATATCCTCGGGACGGATCTCGGCAACAGGGTTGTCGTACGTGATATCAGCCAAACTCAAAAGTCCATGTTTTGCAAGTCGTTCTGTCTGATTGCCGGAGCTATGCATTCCCACGAGTGAAAGTTTACCACCGAGAACTTTGATTAAGTCAGACGATTTCCCCATCATTGCAACGAAAGGGAAAGCAACTACTCCAACAAAAATATCAAGCACACGCTTCGCAAATCGGTGTGACATCTTCTGCACATTATACTCAAGCGGCATCACAGCGAATGAATCTGTTGATTCTTCGGGCGAAATAACCTCTATCTTCGAGCGGGATAGGAGCACATCTGTCGCTTGCGGAACAACATTAAAACTAACTTCCTGCGCCTCAAGGTCACCCGATACTGCCTGCATAGCAGATAACATCTGGGAATAACTAAATGCATCCGACGGAAATATGACTTGATTGATGCGCTCTTGTTTTATGACTCTAGGTAACATTTCAAGTGTGCCAAGGATAGGAGTGTTCGTCATTGGCTTTTCACCTATCATCTTTATATCTGCTCCGATGAAGCCGGCCAGTTCATAACGTCTGGCAAAACCTGATGAACGAAGGAGACCTGCTATACGCAGTGCTTCTGCCCCAGTACCTGCGATGAGTGTTCTGCGAAGCATCGGTTTAGCAGACCCCTCACCTCCGTAACGAAATCTATCAACTATTCTAAAGAGCATTCGGACGAATACTAGCAAGACCGTGAGCACACCTATCATCATGAGAATAAGTGATCTGCTTGCGGTGAACTCTTTAAAAAAATATGTCAGCGATGAGAGCAGAATTAATGCAGCCGGCATTGCGAGAATTACCGAGCGTGATTTGCGTCTATTCTCTTTCTGATATGCACCGACAATCCATAGTATCCCGACTATGACTAACGGCGGGACAATGAACACCCACGGATAATCTATTTCCGGTAACCCCTGAAATGCGCCAAAGAGTATCTTTGATATGCCAAGTATAGCAACAAAGATCATGAATACATCAGCAGCACCGAGTATGATGGCACCGCGATATTTTTTGAAGAACGCGATCACACTTCGCATTCCTATGCCAAGCCGAAGCATCAGTGTAAAGAACGGCGACGCGCCGTAATGCTTCTTCACGAAGATGTGCATTGCTTCGTAAAATACTTTCACTTCATTCATCACCGAGCGGCGTGTTGATTCGCCCTTAAAGTGAATCGTTGAAGTGGTGTGCACATACATCACCTTCAAGCCGGCTTTCTTTATTCGATACGATAGATCAAGATCTTCTCCATACATAAAAAAGTCTTCATCAAATCCGC
>JAYUZC010000217.1:0-2107 GCA_043752045.1 Bacteroidota bacterium
ACCACCGGCAACAAGATACCGTGCCTTCAGCTCGTAGCCTATCGTTCGTAGATCCTTCTTTACTCCCTTATACTGCATCGAGAGAATCCGCGAAATGACTTGCAGCTCTGTTATCTTTGAAAGATTCGTTATAAGTTCATCTGCAAGACCATCAGAAAAATAATCTGAATCCTTATCAGGACTCATGTTATCAAACGGCAGTACAGCAATTGAATTTCCGAACGACTCAAAATTTACTTCGCTATGCATCGAGTGAGGTGCAATTCCCGAGATCGCTGCTACTGATACCGGAAGTGGTATATCTTTTTGTAACGAAACGTTCAGGCGTTCGAGAGAGCGCAGGATGCTCTTGAGGGATTCATGAGGGTTAGCACCGAAATGTTCGATATGTTGAATACCCGCCAAAGGGTATTTTAATCCAGCAGGAATCTGTGTTGGCTCAAGGTGTACCGGAAGTATGTGTTCCTTTCGTTCTGATGCAAGAACAACCTCTTTAATAACGTTGTGGGAATTCACGGACTTCTCACTTACCATTAAAAGCAGGACCTTAGCATTTTCCAATGCATTGACGATCTCTTCGCCCCACATTGTTGCTCCGTCAATACTACCTTCATCAATCCACAGCGAGACACCAGCACCACGAAGCTCCGCAGCAAGCGCTAGGACACGTTCCTTGTCCTCACGCGAATAACTAATGAATACCTCTGCTGTGTGTGACATTGGTTACTTTCCCTTCATCAGTTCGATGTATTCAGGGTCATTTCGGATTGGGTCAAGATCGGAGTCTCGTTTTAACCAATCGTAATTCTGGTAACCAGCTGCAACAGCGTTTTGAAGCATTTCAACAGATTTTTTCGTTTCTCCCAATTGAGCAAGTGTACAAGCTGCATTGAACATCATTACAGAATCATTAGGGTCAAGCCCGACGGCAATAGTGAGCTGTGAGACTGCCTCATCCTTTCTTCCTGTTTCTGCAAGATTGCATGCATAAATTACTCTTGCTCGTGCATCATCAGGATATTGTAGTATGAACGAAGGGAAAAATTCGATGATCGTAGCACACAAACGATTTGCATTTTCAGTATCATGTAGAGCGTTATATGCAAGTTTGAGATCGTTATATGCAGCGTAGAACTTTGGATTCAACTGTACAACCTTTTCAAACATTGGTATTGCATCCTGATAGCGATCTGTTGCGTAATAAATGCGACCAAGGATCCAATACGTAGAAAAATTATCAGAATCAAGTTCTACAGCCTTATTACAAGCCGAGAGAGCATCTTCATATTCGCTTCGCAAATAGTAGGAAAACCCTAATGTTGCGTACGCTTCCGGAAGAGTATTGTCGTACATAAGCGCCTTAAAACTAAGCTCTTGTGCCTTTTCACGGTTTACATCCACCCTATCAAAGAATGAATAGAGTTGCCCGTATGCCTGTGCACAGCCTGCATAGGCAGCCGCATAACGTGGATCTATTTCAATTGCTTTTTCAAAGAGTTCGATAGCATACCCTACTGTTCGTTTAGTAAAGCGGTAGAGATAGTCCTTCCCGCGCAGATAGAGATCATATGCTTCTGCATTGTCTGTAGGACGCTTAGTGAGGTTAACTTTCTCTGAAACACTTAACTTGAGTTTGAGCGCATCAGCTATCTGCTGTGCAACTTGCTCTTGAATATCAAAGATATCATCAAGTTTACCTTTATAGGTTTGCGCCCATATCTCGCGATTAATAGATGCATCAACAAGCCGCGCACTGATGCGAATGTTATCATTGAACTTCCGTACGCTTCCGCCTGCCAAATAACGTGCACCGACTGCAGTGGCGATCGTCAACGCATCTGCCTTCGATCCCTTATAGTGCGCCGAACTCATACGCGAGACCACATCTATCTCTGTGATAACTGAAAGAATGTTGATCAACTCATCGGTAAGTCCGTCGCTAAAATAATCGGTATCTTGGTCAGAGGATAAATTATCGAATGGGATGATTGCAATAGCAGCACCAAGATCGACTGCAGGCGCGCTGCTGTGCATTGAGTGTGAAGGTGCTGAAGCTGCTTGTGAGACAGGTATCGAGGGTTCGTTCTTACTTATTGTTACACCTGCA
>JAYUZC010000218.1:0-5633 GCA_043752045.1 Bacteroidota bacterium
CCTTTAGCGGGTTTTTTGTTTATTGTGACATTTATGTGACAATTCTTTTACTTTTTGCTGACATTGTTCGTGCACATGTGCCTTAATTTTGCACATGAAAATTTCTTCTACAATATCATGTATAATCGATCTGTTTTCACTGCTACTATTATTTCACTCTTCTCTCTGTTTTTTGTATCATGCGTCGAACCGGTAAGTTCGGATGGATATGAGCCGCGGATTCGTGTTGACGTAGGTGCGTATGTTCCGTTTTTAGATCTTTCGAGGCCGGCTCATAATGATTACGACCACTATTTTCAGAAATACGCACTTTCCGGTGATACAATCATAATTAAACCTGAAAAGAATATCGTATTTCAAAGCTACGTGCCGTTTGATACACTAATCAGCTTTATTACCATCGGGAATACCATTATCCCAAAAGATCAACTAACAGTCCTCCCCTCGCAGATCACATTTATCATACCACAAAAATGCTCATCAGGAAAGCTTCGGATCATAAGCAAAACGATGGACACAGCACGACAAAACAAGGGAATACTCTATGATACAGTCGGCTCTTATATGTTGACAGTTCTCGAAAAGGATATCTCGATCGCCACCTTTAATGAGTTCAGCGGTAGATTCATTGGGTTTGCGCAAGCAGGGGGATCACTTTACATTTCCGCGAAGTCCGGAGCAATCAATCGCTACAATCTTTCTACAGGAGAAGTTGTGGAAGTTACACCGGCGGGTTTTCAAGCTTTATGGGTCGGTGGCTTCCAGTTTTCGAAAGATGGGAAACGAGTCTGTTTCAACGCTTTTATCAATGATGAATGGTTTTTTATTACTCTGAACCTCGAAACCGGTGCATTGACTAAATATGATCAAAGTAAGTGGGGTTCCCACTTTGTAGTTGATCCAGATCGATTATTGTGCTATTTTGTAACTCCTCCCGAGGATACTGGACAGTGCAAGATGCATCTAATTGATCTTATAAATAAGACCGAAAAGATCGTGCAGTGCGCAGCTTCCCTTCCTGTTCCTGTTTTGGTTATTTTTACACCTGACGGCAAGCAACTCATCGATCTTCGTATGGGCGTAAGTTATGTGTACGACGTGGCGTCGCTACAGATGCTGAAAAAAGTCTCGAACAAGTTACAGTACGATTTGTCTGGGTATTATCAATTGCCCACGATATTATATGGGAGGGATCGGGAGAATGTGCTATTGGCTACAGAGCTCTCAGTATATCGTTTTACAACACTGGGATTATATCTCGGTGGTGAATTCACGGCAGGAACGTGTATAGGCTCGGTAACATATGCCACTGCTGGGAAGAGTGGTTGCTATATATACGATATGCAAACGGGCTCCCAAATATCCATGATCGAAGTACCGCTATCCTGTGATGGTGTGGCGCTATCCGCCGATGACAAGTATGTTGCGGTTTCGTCTGGCAGTAAGATCAAAGTGTATTCTGTTCGCTAACATGATTATCAGACCACTTACCGCTGAAGAAAAATATTCAATAGTCTCATCTCGCTCCATTTCAACAACCTAGTTATTATGAGAACATTTACAAGTATTTACAATTCTGTTCGGCTTCTTGATATCATTCAGGACAACTGCATCGATGGAGGCACAAACCGAATCGGGTTTTCAAATTATAGAGAAAGCAAGTTGTATTTACGAATAAAATTAATACTTTGTTTTTTGTGTCTTTCGGCGATATCTCTGAGAGCAGAGGATACAACAACTGTTAAGAAAGATTTTCTTGAAAATGAATTTATCTGGGGATGCACTCTTGGTACACCCGGATTTGTCAATTGGAATTTTGGTTATTCATGGAATTCTATTACTGCAAGAATAGAAGCAGGATGGGTAGGTAAAAATACTGGGTCCAGTACCTGGTATGTTAATGGCGTTGAAGCTGCTTTAGGATGGAATGTGTACTCCACAGAATCATTGCGAGTTGAGGTTTCTGCAGTTGCTCAGATAGGAGCTTCATCGGATGCACCAATATGGGGGACTACTGATTGGAGGGGGATTGGGGTAGCCGTTTCCGCTAATTGGAAAGGTTTCTTTGCGGAACTTGGTATTCTTCCCATTAATACGAGCTATTACCCCCCGCACAAAAGAGATATTGTCCCTGTATTTCAAATTGGTTATATACATTAGGCGTGCTTACATCTTTAGAACCTAAAAAGAATGTAAGGAAGCGTAATGATTTTACTCCACCTTCCCCATTCTCCCCGATTTATAATCCGCATACGCCATACCGATCTCGGCTTCGGTGTTCATTACGAAGGGACCGTAGCTGTACATTGGCTCATCTATCGGTTCGCCGGCGAGATAGAGAAGGCGCGATGGAACAGTTGCATTCACTACAACGCTATCTCCATCTGCCGAGAATACAGCAAGCTCATCACTTTTTACAGTTTCACCTTCGACAGTGACATCACCGCGTAAATTAAAGAGCATAACATTCCAACCGCTTCTCGCGGGGAGCTCGAGCGTTGCGCCTTCATTCATCTCTATCATGAATGCATCAATCGGTATCGGCGGTGTTGCCGGACCTACTACATCTCTGAATACGCCTGATACTACCTTTATCTCATAACCATCTTCTGAGATAGTTGGCAGAGTATCTTTGGGCAAGTTCGTGTACGTCGGCGCAGCTGACTTTAATCGTGCAGGAAGATTTATCCATAACTGGATACCATTTATCATGCCGCCGCTCTTCTTGAATTCTTCCGGCTGGGTTTCGGCATGGATAACACCCGATGCTGCGTTGAGCCACTGCACTCCGCCTGATACGATAGTACCTTCATTGCCGAGTGAATCTTTATGATGCATTGCGCCATCGAATAAAAATGTAACGGGCATAAAACCGCGATGCGGATGCGCTCCGAAGCCGAGCGACTCTTCGTTCGGCATAAGTTCGATTGGTCCGAAATGATGCAAAAGCACGAACGGACTTACCTGATCTACTTGCGGACGGGGTATCGGCTGCTTAATAAATACACGCCCACCGCCTCCGGCGATTATGCTCGGTAACACCATTTCGATAGTTCTCTTTTTCATATTACTTCCTTTTTTCAGAAGATTACGAATCAGAGCAGGGGATGTTCCAAAAATAGTACGAACTTAAAGTAAGTTGGGTTGTTGGCGAGATTATCCGACCATATATTTCTCTATGGCTTCAGGTAGCATTTTGCGCCATGTGGGCCAGTCGTGGGGCCAGTTTTCATCCCAGCATTCTACGTAGTTGGGGATGCCTTTATTGCCAAGAACTTCCGCCATCTTCCAGCTTGCTGACGGGTCTTCGTAGTTACCGCTGCCGGTATAGAGGAAGATCTTTTTCTCGCGGAGCTTTGCGAGGATGTCTTCGTCTGTGAGGTTCGGGATGTAGTCCACCGGCGAGTTAAGATACACATCTTCGTCGAAGTAATCCTTCGAGTATTCTTTGAGGTCATAGACTCCGCTCAAGGCAAGCGTCCCTGTGAAGAGATCAGGATTCCGCAACAATGTATTCATGCCATGAAGTGCACCGAAGGACACGCCCGTCGTCCAGATCTCCGGATTGTCATTTCCGCCCATCTGTTCCTTGATGTATGGCACGACTTCCTCGACGATGTACTTATTGTATTGCTGATGACGAACTGCTTTCTCGCGGCCTGACATATTGTCGTTGAGCCAGCTTTCGGAGTTAATGGAGTTGATCGAAAAGCCCTTTACTTTTCCTGCTTCAATGTGATGCTTGATAGATTCGATCAGATGAAACCGCTCGTACTCAAGATAATCAGCCGCTGCAGAAGGGAACATGAGAAGCCCCGGACCGTAGTCGCCGTAGATAACGATGGGCATTTCTTTTCCGAGATTCGGGCTGTACCAAGAATGTAAAACTCTCTCCATAAACTCAAAAATATAAGGTAAAAGATAGGAAATACAACCGTATTACGGAAATTTAGTTGCACCCGAAAGAATCAATATCACTCCAGCAGTAATAAGTATCATCGTACTCTATCTCATCGATCACTACTTTCGCGCTGCCCGTACAATCTGGTTTGAATGACTCGTAGAATTTACGAGAGGGTGCATTCGATGAGAGTACATACAAGACAAGTGATTTTATATGAAGCCGTTTCATCTCTATAATAGCTTCCAAGAACAGTGCCTTCCCTATACCTTTGCCTTGATGCTCTTTGAGTAGATAGACGGCAAACAACTCCCACTCAAACTGAGATTGGTCTGCATGTGTGTTCGGTCCGCAGGATATATATCCTACAACCTCACCTTCTATTTCCGCTACGAATATGAATGAAGAGTTTGTTGCATAATGAGTTATAATGCGAGTCCACTTTGCAACCATCGCTTCGTGCGTCATTGCGTCGAAGGCACGCTCATCAATCAACCCTGTGTAGGTCGTGCGCCATGATGCGGCGTTAATTAACCCCATCCTCTCGACATCGACAAGTGTTGCATGTCGAATCAGCATATATTAGCAACGCAAATCACCGTAGGTTTGTCCAATCTCCGTATTTTCGCATAACAAACATGCCCAAATACTATTTTATAAGTGATTGCCACCTTGGCTACGGACGTGACCGCGACGCAGACCGCGCCCGCGAGCGGAGGTTGCTTGGTGTGCTTGAGAAAATTGCTGACGAGGCAATCTCCGGCAATGCAGCAGGGCTTTTTATCGTCGGTGACCTTTTTGATTCATGGTTCGAGTATCGGCAGGTCATACCAAAGCGGCATGTTCGCACGATCGCAATGCTTGCGAAGATTCGCGAGTATATCCCCGTCGAGTACCTGATGGGCAACCATGACTTCGGGCATAAGGATTACTTCGAGAAAGAGCTGAACATCCCCGTACACGGCGGCGACATTGAACAAGTATTAAACGGCAAGCGGTTTTACATTGCGCATGGCGACGGCAAGGCGCTCAATGATACGGGTTACATTATTCTCCGCTCTATATTACGTAACAAGTTTTTGCTTTGGTGTTATTCGTTGCTGCATCCTGATATTGGTATTTGGGTTGCCGAGCGGATGTCAGGCGGCTCACGCGCTTATACCGATAACCGCGACGCACTGCAAAAACAGGACGGTCTTCGCATCTATGCCCAAAAGAAAGTTGCTGAAGGATTCGATTATGTAATTATGGGTCACCGCCACAAAGCAGAGATGATAGATATCGAAGGTAAGGGCATATACATTAATCTCGGTGATTGGCTAAAAAGCTATACCTATGGTGTCTTTGATGAGAATGGGTTTAGAATTGAGCAGGCATAGGTGAAGAATAATGTATAGCCATCCTGATAGGATGCCGGAGAGATAACGGAAAAGATCGTATTATCTTTTCCGATCACTATCAAGTTTTGGAGGAAACATTCCATTAGTATCGAAGCGTTAGCTATTCGTATTTATAACCATACGAAACCATGGAAATCTTCACACAGATCATCTGGCTCTTCCTTTTAGCGATACCTATTGCATGTATCTCCTGGACGGTTGTCTATGAAGAGTTGTTCCGAGAGCCGCGTGAGTATTGCATTGCGCGGAGCAAAAACAACAAAACGATACTTGGCAGAAAGATATTTTTCCTCTTTACTTGTGAGTACTGCTTTAGTCACTACATCACGATC